>JAAYXS010000356.1 GCA_012515775.1 Phycisphaerae bacterium | reverse complement strand
TCTACGTCGGCATGGTCGAAGGCGGCATGGGCGTGATGAACTGCCTCTCGGTTTACACCAAACTGTCCATCGGCGACAGTTTGGCCGCTCAAATTCCCGCCTTCCTCCTGTCGGTCGCGGCCGCCATGCTCGTCACCCGCAGCACCGGCCAGACCAACATGGGCGAGGAAGTCATCGGCCAGCTCGCCTCAAGGCCAATCGCGCTGCTCGGCGCCGCGGCCTTCCTGGGCGTACTGATGCTTACGCCTATGCCGAAGGTCCCGCTGCTTACCATGGCCGGAGGCTGCGGCACTCTGGCCTGGTTCATACGACAAAACCAGGTCAGCCAGGCCAATCGCCTCGCCGGCGAACAGCGGGCCAAAGAGCGCACCAAACCCCAGCAGATCGAAACGCATCTGGCCGTCGACGCCCTCGAACTCCAGATCGGCTTCGGCCTGGTCAAGCTGGTCGATCGGGCGCGCGGCGGCGACACGCTCGACCGCATCGCCGCCCTTCGCAGGCAGATGGCGATCGACCTGGGCCTGATCGTGCCGCCTATCCGCATCCGCGATAACTCCGAAGTCGCGCCCAATCGCTATCTCGTGCTGCTGCGCGGCCAGGAAATCGCCGGCGGCGAGCTCTTCCCCGACCAGGTGCTCGCTATCGACTCCGGGCTGGCCGGGCAGCGCCTCTCGGGCATGGAAACCCGCGAGCCGGCGTTCGGCCTGAAAGCCTGGTGGATTCAGCCGGACGATCGCGAGCGCGCCGAAAGCCTCAACTACACTGTAGTTGAACCCACGGGCGTGCTCGCCACTCACCTGACCGAGCTGATCAAGCGCCACGCGGCCGAGCTGCTGACGCGCGCCGACACGCAGCGCTTGATCGACGCGTTGAAGCAGCGCAACGCGACGGTTGTAGAGGAAGTCGTGCCGAACGTGCTCAAAGTGGGCGAAGTGCAGCGCATTCTGCAGAACTTGCTGCGCGAGCGCGTGCCGGTCCGCGACCTCGAAGCCATCCTCGAAGCGCTCGGCGATTGGGCCCCGAAGTCGAAAGACCCCGAAATTCTCACTGAATACGCGCGCAACGCCCTGGCGCGCACCATTTGCTCGCAATACAAAGACGCGCGCGGCGTAATTCACTGTGTGACGCTGGATCCGGCCAGCGAGGATTATCTCGCCGCCAATATCCAGCGCGTCGACAGCGGCTCCGTCCTGCTGCTGCCGCCCGAGCGGCAATCCGAAATCGCCACTCGCACGCGCGAGGTCATCGAGGCCGCCGGACCGGCCGCGGCCGGCGCGACAATTGTGATGTTGTGTTCACCCCAGGTGCGCGTCTGGCTACGGCGGATTATTGAAGCCGTGCTGCCGCAGACGCCCGTCCTGGCGTTGAATGAAATTGCCCGGGGGATAGACGTTCAAGCCCACGGAGTAGTGAGCTTTGGATCACAAACTGCGGACATTCAGAGCACCGTCAATGCCTGAAGCCCTCGCGCTGGTTAAGCGCGAGCTCGGGCCCGAAGCTGTCATCCTCGGCACGCGCACCCTTCCCGCGCACGGCCTCAGCCGCCTCGTCGGGCGCGACCAGGTGGAAATAACGGCCGCCCTCGAAACCGCCCTCGCGCCGACAACGAGGGCTATGCCCAAGGCGGCTGGCGCCACACCCAGAGCGGGTGCCATGCCCAAGGCGAGTGCCATGCCCAAAGGGGGTACCATGCCAAAGCCCGCGATGGCGGGTGTTATGCCCAAAGCGGGTGCCATGCCCAAGCCCGCGTTGCGGGCGCGGGCATGCCCAGCGGAACAAGCCGTGCAAAAGTTGGAAGGTGCAAGAACCAGACAACGGGAACCCGAAACCCAAACCCCAAAACTCGAAACTCAACTCTCTGAAGTCAAAACCAGACCGC
>JAAYXS010000355.1 GCA_012515775.1 Phycisphaerae bacterium | reverse complement strand
GTGAGCGAACGCTACTGCGGTTCTTGAATAAGGCGCCCCCGCTACGCCGGCAGTCTATGGGCCAACCATGGAACTCTCGCAACAACGCCGACATAATCAGTGCCCCCGCGCGGCTTGCGAAGAAAGCCCTGACCGATCGGCGGCTACCGCTGCGCGCCGGCGAAAAATGCCCGTCTTAGGCTGACGATGTTGATGCTCCGCAGCGGAGGTTGCGAGCAGAATGTCTGAGAACCCGGACCAACCCCCCGATCTGCCACAGACCACCTTCGAACGGCTGCGCCAGGCCGTGGTCGGTCGAGCTAGAGATTTCCGCCGCCCCGGCCTGCATCAGAGGCTGGCGCTGGTTCCGTTTCTGGCCTGGGTCGGATTGGGGGCCGATGGCCTGTCGTCCGCGGCATACGGGCCGGAGGAGGCCTACCGAGCCCTCGGCGAGCACACCTACTTGGCCGTTTTTCTCGCCATCGCAACCTCCCTCACCGTTTTCATCATCGCCTTTTCGTACAGCCGAATTATTGAACAGTTCCCGACCGGTGGCGGCGGCTATCTTGTGGCCACCCAACTTCTCGGCAGTCACCTCGGTTTGGCCTCGGGGACCGCCCTGCTGGTAGATTACGTTCTGACCATCGCCGTCTCGATCGCAGGCGGAGGGGATGCTCTCTTCAGCCTGCTCCCGGCCCAATGGCAACCTTACAAGCTGCCCGTCGAGTATGCCGCCATCGTCGGCCTCACTCTTCTAAACCTGCGCGGCGTCAAGGAGTCGGTCACGCTGCTGGCCCCCATCTTCCTGGCCTTCGTCGTGACGCACGGGGTTCTAATCGGCGGCGGCCTCTTGCAGCACTTCGCGGACGTTCCGGCTGTCAGCCGCGAAATGAGCAGTGACTTCAGCCAGGGTATCACGCAACTGGGGCTGTGGGGCATGCTGCTTCTTCTGCTGCGCGCCTACTCGATGGGAGCCGGTACTTACACCGGTATCGAAGCCGTTTCGAACGGCCTCAACATCCTGCGCGAACCGCGCGTCGAAACCGGAAAACGCACGATGCTCTACATGGCCGTGTCGCTGGCGATTACCGCCAGCGGGCTACTGCTCTGTTACATGCTCTTCCGCCTTCAACCGCAGCCGGCCCGCACGCTCAACGCCGTCCTGGCTGAAAACTTCGCGGGCGGATTTCGGCCGGCCGGCCTGCCGGTCGGCGCGGCTTTTGTAATCCTCACTCTCGGCGTGGAGGCCGTGCTCTTGCTGGTCGCGGCGCAAACCGGGTTCATCGCCGGGCCGCGTGTGATGGCCAACATGGCCACGGACGGCTGGGTACCGCGGCGCTTCGCCAGCCTTTCCGACCGCTTGACGATGCAGAACGGGATCTTGCTGATGGGGGCGGCCGCCGTGCTGATCATGGCCTACACGGGCGGGCATATTGGCCTCCTGGTCGTGATGTACAGCATAAACGTGTTCATCACATTTTCGCTGGCGCAGTGGGGCATGGTGCGGTTCTGGAAAGAACGGCCTACGGCCGGGGAGAGGCGGACCAGGGCCCTCTTGATACACCGGGTCGCGCTCGCCGTATGCGCCGGCATTCTGCTGATAATGGTGTTCGAGAAATTCTTACAGGGCGGATGGGTCACGATTCTGATTACCGCGGGCCTTTTCGCCGTCTGCCTCGCGATCCGCCGCCATTATCAGCACGTGGCTAAGCTGATCCGTGCCCTCGACCGTGAATTCGCCAAGCTCCCTGCCATGTTGCAGGGCAGCCCGCCGGTGCCGGAGTTCGATCCGCGCAAGCCAACGGCTATCTTCCTCGTAAGCGGCTACGGCGGGTTGGGATTGCACATTTTCTTCTCCACGCTGCGATTGTTTCCCAAGAGCTTTCACAACTTCGTATTCGCTTCGGTCGGCGTCGTGGATTCGGACTTCTTTAAGCGGCAGGACCTGATAGAAGCCAGGGAGCAGCAAACGCGGGACTCGCTGCAGCGCTTCGCAGATATCGCCGCCAAGGCCGGCAAGCCGGCCAGGTACGCCTACCGCCTCGGCACGGACGTGGCCGACGAGGCCTCCGAGCTGTGCGTGGAGCTATCGCGCCAGCACCCCGGAGCGGTGATCTTCGCCGGCACGCTGGTATTCGAGCAGCCCCACTGGTACCACCGCGTCCTGCACAACGAGACCGCCTACGCCATCCAGCGGCGGCTCAAATTTGCCGGCATTCCCGTTGTGATTCTGCCGTTATTGCTGCGCCGACCGAAACACGCCGGCCAGCCACCCGCCACGCTGCCGAGTTCTCCGTGACGTTCGCGCAGTTTTCCGCCCACCAGCACCGGAAAATGGGCGCAAAAAAAAGAGGGCACCAGGGGCCCTAAGGCGTCCCGGTGCTCTCCGGAGGGGAAAGAAGCCAATTTTTGAGGACCGTTGCTTTCTACTTTCTGGACCCGTTTTTTAGGTCCGGTATTATCAGTCCTCGAATTAGTATAACCGTCGAAAACACCTAGTCAAGACGAATCCAAAATTCTTTTATCGCGATCCTGTCATTTCATCGGCACGACTCAACGCTTCAGATTAACAATTCAGCGCGCCGCTAACAGCATCCGCGGATTACGGCCGTTTCGCTCGTATCAACCGTAACCACAATATGTTACGCACCTCAACCGACTTGGTTCGTAAAAATTATGTGACGTTGTGCTTACTTTTTTCTAATCCGCTTTCTGGTGAATAATTCGCCACCCCGCCCGCTCATTTTCCGATGCAAAACTCGCTAAACAGCCGCCCCAGCAGGTTATCCACCAACTCGGC
>JAAYXS010000354.1 GCA_012515775.1 Phycisphaerae bacterium | reverse complement strand
GATCCTTACAAAACCGTCGTAACGCGATCCTTACAAAACCGTCGCGGAAACTAAACGGCGTCCCCAGCGTCCCACGGCGGCGACAATCCCACAATTATAAGGCCATCCCCGACCGCGGTCACCACGCGTAACCGGTCACGCGCTACCGTGTCGGTTGGTACAGGCGTTGGAGGGTGCACGGGTCGGGTGCCATGCCCAAGCCGCGTAGCGGCGCGGGCATGCCTCCGACGAATCGCCTCACGCGCCGGACCGGCCAACTTCAAGGTGCAGCGTTTCGGCTCCGATAAGTCCAGCAGCGTGGCGCCATCGCGAAGGCCGACCGCGCAATTGGCCGGAGTCCCATGCGAATCCTGGCGATCAAGCGCGCCGCACCCGGTGGCAAGGCTAACGGCCTGGACCTGCCGGTGCGGGAAATTCTGGGCCGGCTCGCGGCGCGACACGACGTCACTCTGGCAAGTTGGGGGGGCCAAGCCCCCGCGCCCCGTGAGCTCAACTTTCGAACCACTGTGCGCCCGCTGCCCGCTGCAAACGCCCAGACGCGCGGCAACTCCGGGAACCGGCGCGAACTACGGCTGCTGGACCATTACGGTTTCGCCGCTGAGACCGTGCCCTGGCTGGCATCGCTGATGGCGGATTACCGGCCGGACGTCGTTATTGGCATCGACTACGCCACCTTGCCGGCCCTGGCCGGAAACCGGGCCGTGCCGCGCCTGGCTTACCTGCTCGACAACCGTTTCCTCTCCGCGCGCCAGGAGCTTCGCACCGGCAATCGCTCGCGTGCCGCGGCCCTCAAGGAACTCGTCTGGTCGTGGCGCCTGCACCGGCGCTATGGCCACAGCGCTGACGCCTTCATTTTCGTGACCGAACAAGAAGCCGCCGGTTTCAGGCGCTTCACGCAACGGCCTTGCTGGGTGATTACGAACGGCGTGGACGTCGAGCGCTTCCGACCCAGCGGGGCGGCACGCGACACAAACACCGTCGTCTTCGTCGGCAGCCTCGATTTCCCGCCCAACATCGAAGCGGCCGCATGGTTCTGCGAGCAAGTCTGGCCGCACGTGCGTCGCGCCTGCCCGGACGCGAGGTTTCAAATCGTCGGCCGCGATCCTGTACCGCGAGTCGCGGCGCTGGCCGGACGCGAGCACGTCGAGGTAATCGCTGATCCGCCGGATATTCGACCGTACCTGGCGCGGGCGGCCGTCGCGGTTGCGCCGATGCGCAGCGGGGGCGGAGTGAAGAACAAGATTCTGGAAGGGTGGGCCATGGGAACGCCAATGGTCGTCACGCGTATGTCGCTGGCGGGCCTGGCAGCGCGGCCCGGCGACAACATTCTGGCGGCGGACCGGCCGGCGGATTTCGCCGCCAACCTCGTGCGCTGCCTGCGCGACACGCGATTGCGAAATCTTCTAGCCGCCCGGGGGCGGGAAACCGTGTTAGCCGAGCACACGTGGGAAAAGGCCGCGGAACAGTTCGAAGAGTGCCTCGCGGCGGTAATGAGCGTTGACGAATGCCAAGTGCCCGAAGCCAAAAGCAATTGCCGCCTTACGACATTCATAAACCGGTAGCGGATCGCAACAATCAGGTCTAAAGTCTCGCGCATGGCGCGTGATTTGTCCGGCAAAGTAATCGTCATCACCGGGGCCAGCGCAGGCATCGGCGCGGCGACCGCGATCGAGTGCGCTCGCGCCGGCATGGACGTAGTGTTGAACGCCCGCCGGGCGGAGCGGCTGGAAGCCGTCGCGGCCGACGTCCGCAGTCTGGGGCGGACGGCCGAAGTTGTGCCGGGCGACATCACGGAGCGCGGATTCGAAAACCGCCTGCTGGATGCCGCGCGGCAACGGTTCGGCGGTTTCTACGCGGTTCTGGCCAACGCCGGCTACGCGATCAACCGCCCCATCCACGAGATGAGCGAGCAGGAACTGCGCCAGATTTTCGAAGTGAATTTCTTCGCCGCAACGTGGCTGCTGGCCGAAGCGGCGCGGCGGCTGATCACGGCCGGCCGGCGGGGACATCTGCTCATGACGTCCAGCGCGGTGGCCAAGTTCACCTTTCCCAACACCGGCGCGTACAGCGCGACCAAGGCCGCCCAGAACCACGTTTGCCGGCAAATGCGCCTGGAACTGCGGCCCTATGGCATCGCCGTGTCATCAATCCACCCTATCACCACGCGAACGGAATTCTTCGACGTGGCCGCCCAAAACAGCGGGCGGCAGCCGCCGGTTAAAAACGGTTTTGAGCACTCACCGCGGTTTCTCGTGCAAAGCCCGGAAGTGGTGGCGCGGGCCGTGGTTCATTGCCTGCGGCATCCCGTGCCCGAAGTCTGGACGAGCCGGCTCGTGCAAACCGTAGCCGGCGTCGTGACGGCCGCCCCGGGCTTGGCAGACCAGTTGGCGAGCCGTCGCAATCGCGGGCAGTGAAAAGCGGACCGGGGCCGCGCATCACGGCAGCAGGTCGATATACGGATCGGGCAGAAAAGCCAGCGCGTCCGGGTGCTCGGTCGTGACGTAATAGCGGTCGTCGTGCTGCGGGTGCGGCGCGATCGCAGTGATCGGACGCCCGCG
>JAAYXS010000353.1 GCA_012515775.1 Phycisphaerae bacterium | reverse complement strand
GGCACGCGCGACGTTACGCAACTTGGGGGCTTGTTCAGGGTGATGCCCGCGATTGCCATGGCCGCGCTGCTTGCGGCCTTGAGCCAGGCCGGCGCGCCGCCACTGTTCGGATTCCTGGGAAAGGAACTGTTGCTGAAGGTCAAGCTCGATCTGGAATGGGTCGGCCGAGTGCTGATCGTCTTGGCCACCTTGGCCAACATATTTCTTGTCGCGATGGCGCTGGTAATTGCCATTTGGCCGTTCTACCGCGCGCCGCGTCCAACGCCGCGCCAGCCGCATCATCCCCCGCTGGCCATGAGCCTGACCGCGCTGGTGCCGGCCATCCTAAGTCTATTGGTCGGCCTGGTTCCAAACATTTTTGACCAGACACTCGGGCTGATGGCTTCGGCCATTGCTGGTCGGCCAGTGGCCATAAAACTGGAACTGTGGCACGGGTTGAACCCGGCGGCGCTGATCAGCATGGCCATCACGGCCGCGACGTTGACAGTGGGTTTCCTGTTGTTCCTGCGCTTGCATACCTGGCTGGAGCACACGGTGGTGGCTGCGCACCACCTGGAGCGGCGCGGACCGGCGGCGGCGTACGACTTTTTGTATGAGGGGCTGGAACGCTTCGCGAAGGGCCTCACTGCAATCGTTCACAGTGGGTACTTGAGAAGATACGTGCTCGTGATTCTGTTGGTGCTGATCGTGGCAGTGGGTTACCCGGCGCTGCGCGCTTTTCCGGCGGATTGTGGAGTGCTGCAAATGTCGCTGCGCTGGCCCGAGGCGGGCTTGGCGTTGCTGGCGCTGGCCGGTGCGCTGCTGGCCGTGGCTTTTCGCTCGCCACTGGCTTCGGTGGTCGCGCTCGGTGTGACCGGAATGGCAATTGCGTTGCTGTTTGCCACGTTCAGCGCGCCCGATCTGGCGATAACGCTGGTAGGCGTCGAAATCCTCAGTGTAGTGCTGTTCGTGCTGCTCTTGAGGCATTTGCCGCGGGAGGCCACGCGCCGCAGTCCTCGGATCCAACTGCGCGATGCGCTAGTAGCCGTTGTCGCGGGCGGCACCATGGCATTACTGGTGCTGGCGGCGGCCCAGGTGCCCGACGACCTCTCCATCGCCCAGTTCTTTGCCAAAGCCGCCTACTCCGCCGGCCACGGGCGCAACGTCGTGAACGTGATCCTGGTGGACTTTCGGGCCCTGGACACACTGGGAGAAATCACCGTGATCGGCGCCGCGGCCATGGGCGTGGTTGCCATTCTGCGCCTGTCGCGGCGGACCCAAGCGAGGGAACGGCAATGAACTCACTCGTACTGCAAAACGCCACGCGGGCCCTGGTCCCCCTGCTCTTGGTCTACTCGATCTTCGTGCTTTTTCGGGGCCACAATCACCCCGGCGGAGGATTCCTAGGTGGGTTGCTCAGCGCCTCGGCATTTGTGTTGTACGGGCTGGCGTACGGTGTACGTGCGGCGCGCCGCCTTTTGCGGGTGCAGCCGCTTACGCTGATCGGCGCGGGACTGCTGCTGGCCTTGACGAGCGGTTGTGCCGGTCTGTTTCTCGGCCGGCCCTTTTTGACGGGCCTGTGGACCGGCGTCACCCTGCCGGAAGGCAGCGCGCTTGGATCGGTTCTGTTCTTCGACCTCGGCGTCTACTTGATGGTCCTGGGCGCGGCACTGCTCACACTCTTGACTCTGGCGGAGGATTGACGGTGCTGCTGATGGCCATCGTGCTGGGCGGATTGTTCGCGGGCGGCTTGTACCTCATGCTGGCCCGCAGCATTACACGGGTGCTGCTCGGCCTGGTGCTAATCGGCCATGCAACCAATCTGCTGATTTTCACCGCCGGCGGCTTGGTGCGCGGCCGGCCGCCGCTCGTACCGGCCGGGCAGACCGAGCCGGCGGCGGGCTATGCCGACCCCCTGCCGCAGGCTTTGATTCTTACAGCCATCGTGATCAGCTTCGCGCTGACGGCCTTCACGGCAGTGCTGGTGCGCGGCACGTACCAGGCCGCTGGAACTGAGGATTCCGATGACCTGAGGAGCACTGACACGTGAAGCTCCTGCTGGTCGCGCCCATTCTGATTCCGCTGCTGACCGCGGGAGTGACAGTGGCTTTCTGGCGCGCGGCGCGCTTTCGGGCTTGGTGCGGCGTAGTGGGCGCGGCGGCGCTGCTGGCGGCCGGCGGTTTGCTGCTGGCGGCGACTGCCGGCGGCCAGGTGCGAACGGTGCAGATCGGCAATTGGCCGGCGCCCTTCGGCATCACGCTGGCCGTCGACCTCTTCAGCGCCTTGATGGTGCTAATCACCGGCATCATCGGCCTGATGGTGGCAGTGTACTCATTGGCCGATGTAGACATCCCGCGCCAGCGCTACGGATACTTCCCGCTATTTCATATATTGCTGGCCGGCGTGTGCGGCGCATTCATCACCGGCGACATCTTCAATCTGTACGTCTGGTTCGAGGTCATGCTGATGGCGAGCTTCTTGCTGCTGGCGCTGGGCAGCGAGCGTGCGCAACTCGAAGGGGCTTTCAAATACGTGACCATCAACCTGATCAGCTCAATGGTGTTTCTGACCGGGGTGGGCATCCTGTACGGCACCGCGCACACACTCAACCTGGCCGACCTGGCGCTGCGCGTTCCGGAAATGATGGACCGCCACGGGCACCTGGTGCGCGCCTGCGCCATGCTCTTCGGCGTCTGCTTCGGCCTCAAAGCCGCGGTGTTTCCACTGTTCTTCTGGCTGCCCGCAAGCTACGCGACTCCTCCGGCGGCGGTTTCAGCGGTCTTCGCCGGGCTGCTGACGAAGGTAGGCGTGTATGCCCTGATACGGGTATTCACACTGGTGTTTGGGTCGATTCCAGGAATTTACGCATTGATCCTGGTGGTGGCGGGGCTCACGATGCTCGTCGGAGTGCTCGGAGCGGTGGCGCAATTCGAGATGCGCCGCATACTCAGCTTTCACATCATCAGCCAGATCGGCTACATGATCATGGGACTGGGGCTGCTGGTCAGCAGCGATCCCGGCGTGCGGACACTGGGGCTGACTGCGGGCATTTTCTACATCATTCACCACATCATCGTGAAGACGAACCTGTTCCTGGTCAGTGGGACAGTTCGCCAACTCGGCGGAACTTATGACCTGCGTTCCCTGGGCGGTCTGGTGCGTGCGCCGCTGCTTTCGGCGCTGTTTCTCATTCCAGCGCTGAGCCTGGCGGGCATTCCACCGCTCTCCGGCTTCTGGGCCAAGCTGGGCCTGATAGAAGCCGGCTTCCTGGGCGGACAAAACACCATAGTTATCGTCGCGCTGCTGACCAGCCTCCTGACCCTGGTCAGCATGATGAAAATTTGGAACGAGGTTTTTTGGAAACCCGCGCCCCAGGACGCGCCCGAGCCGGCCGAGCCGATGGCGCCCGGTCAATGGGCGGCGCGCTTCATCCCCATTGCGCTGCTGGCCGGCCTGACGGTGCTGATCGGGCTTTTTCCGGCCCCCCTGCTGACGTTGGCCGGCCGCGCGGCAGACCGCCTGCTTAACCCGGCGGCTTACATTAGCGCCGTCAACTTGCACGAAGCAGCGGTCGCCGGACTCTCGACGACCCAAATAAGCGAGGACAAGCCATGATCATGTTCGCGGCCAATCTTGTGCTCGCCCTGATCTGGTGGGCCGCCACTGTCCGCGGCGGTTGGAACCTGATCTTCGGCTTCGCCATCGGGTACGCCGTGCTCTGGTGGATGAGTCCCATTCTGGGAAAAAGCCGTTATTTCGAAAAGCTGCCGCAGCTAATCAGATTCACCGGGTTTCTCGCGTGGCAACTGGTGCACTCATCGTTGCGCGTCGCACGCGACGTGGTTACGCGCAAGACCTATCGGCGTCCGGGCATCGTGGCCGTTCCGCTGGATGCCAAAACCGACGCCGAGATCACTGTCCTGGCGCTCTTCATCAGTCTCACGCCGGGAACTCTGGCCATCGACGTGTCAGATGATCGCAAGGTGCTGTATGTACACGAGATGTTCATTACCGATCCGGAGGAAGTGCGGCGCCAACTCAAAGCAGGATTCGAGCGCTATGTGCTGGCCCTGCTGCGCTGACGCCCCGACGGCACACCGAGGAGCGCCGGTTGAGACTGCCTCGCGCCGACGCTTCGGGGCGCCGACCAGCTCACCGCTATATTGCTGCTCTGGCCTCTTGGCAATGGAGGGAGTCGCCCCGAGTGGGCCCGGCTGGGCCACTTTCTGGGAGGTGCTGGTTGGGCTGGCCATGCTCTCGATCATCGTCGCCGTCGTGCGCCTGGCGCGCGGCCCGACGCTGGCCGACCGCGTGGTGGCGCTTGATCTGATCGCCACGATCGCCGTGGTGACGGCGGCGCTATCCAGCATCGCCTATTCGCAGCCGGTGTTTTTGGATTTGGCGGTCGTGCTGACGCTGGTGACGTTTGTGGCGACCGTCGCCTTTGCCCGGGCTATTCAAAGGACCGCTCAACCGTGACGCTTCTGGTACAAATACTAATGGTCGTGCTGGCCGTAGCGGGAACCGCGCTGGTCCTGCTGGGCGCCGTGGGAATCCTGGTCCTGACCGACGTCTATACGCGCATGCAGGCGGCCAGCAAGGCGGGATCGCTGGGCGCGGCGTGCATCCTCCTTTCGGCCGCGATGTACTTCTCCGAGTTAGAGTTGGTCGTTCGCGCCCTGACCGCCCTGGTGTTCCTGATGCTCACGATACCGGTCGCCGCCCACGTACTCGGCCGGGCCGCCTACCTGGCTGGCGTGCCGCTGGCCAAGGAAAGCGTGATGGATGAATTGCACGGGCGAGTCGAGGGACGCACGAACTCTCCCGGCGGCCAAGACGAGCCGAACCCGCCCGACCCGGCGCGGGAGTGATCCAGAGTGATAAAGTGATAAGGTGATAGAGTGATAAAGGGGTCCGCGGATCTCCCTTATCACCCTATCACTTTATCACCTTATCACGGCTCGCGGGTGCAGACGGTCCCGGCGCGTTCTCTTTGTTTCCGGGCCGCCTCCACTGTGTTGCGCAGCAACATCGCGACCGTCAGCGGGCCGACGCCGCCGGGAACCGGCGTAATCGCCGAGGCGATTGGTGCAACAGCATCGAAATCAACATCGCCCACCGTGCGGCGGACTTTTTTACCCGCGGCATCCGTTTCAGTGATACGGTTGATGCCGACGTCGATCACTACGGCCCCCGGCTTGACGTGCTCTGCGCCGATCAACCGCGGGCGGCCCACTGCGACTACGAGTATGTCGGCGCGGCGCGTGTGTGACGCCAAGTCCTGCGTCGTGATCTGGCAGCCGGTGACGGTGGCCATCTGGTCAAGCAAGAACATGGTGACGGGCTTGCCGACGATCCGGCTCTGACCGACGACGACGGCTTCGGCCCCCCGCACCGCGACGCCGCTGCGGCGAATCATTTCGTTCACCGCCAAGGCCGTGCACGGGGCGATGATCGGCTCGCCGTAAAACAGCCAGCCGATGTTGGCGGGGTTCACGCCCTCAACGTCTTTGTAGGGATCGATGTGGTATTGAGCGGCGGCGGCATCAATGTGCGGCGGCAGGGGTAGCTGCAGAATGATGCCGGTTACGCTCGGGTCCGCGTTAAGGCGATCGATTTCCGCGTGAACCTGCTCCTGGCGTGCGGTTTCGGGCAGCTCGATGAGCTCGTACTGCACGCCCACCACGACGGCCAGTTTTCGCTGTGAATCGGCGTAAAGGCGGCCTTGTGCGTCGGTCCCGACGAGGATGGCACAAAGTTTTATCGGCCCGAAGACCGGGTTATACCGCGCGACGGCGCGCGTCACCTCGGCCCGAATCTCAGCCGCAATCGCCGCGCCGTGTAGTATCCTGGCCG
>JAAYXS010000352.1 GCA_012515775.1 Phycisphaerae bacterium | reverse complement strand
GCGCTTGGCGCTTGGGCGTGGCACCCGGCAGTACGCGCTCGATCCCCT
Source organism: Phycisphaerae bacterium (assembly GCA_012515775.1). Taxonomy (GTDB): domain Bacteria; phylum Planctomycetota; class Phycisphaerae; order UBA1845; family Fen-1342; genus JAAYXS01. The sequence goes on along the minus strand of JAAYXS010000352.1, from coordinate 2,324 downwards.
GCGGGACTTGTCTGTCGCGGCGGCTGACTGCGCCAGCTCGCCTGGCGGAACTGCACAGCGGATTATTTCTGTTTGGCGGATTTACGGCCCGGCACGGGCCGGCTCTGCTTTGCGCTGTGATTACGCTTGATGGGGCGGCGGGATTGGGGGACCGCTATGGTCTGTCGGCCGCTGAGGTAGGCGCCTGTCAGGGAGTCTGGGGCGGCCATCAGATCGTCGAGCGTGCCTTGGGCGACGACATGGCCGCCGCGGACGCCGGGGCCGGGCCCGAAGTCGACAATGCGGTCGGCCGCCAGCATGGTGTCACGGTCGTGCTCGACGACGATCACCGTGTTGCCGAGGTCACGCAGGCGCTTCAGTGAATCCAGCAGCCGGCGGTTGTCGCGCGGGTGCAGGCCGATGCTCGGTTCGTCCAGGACGTAGAGCACGCCGACCAGCCCGCAGCCGATCTGACTGGCCAGGCGGATGCGCTGTGACTCGCCGCCGGACAGCGTCGGAGCGGCGCGGTCGAGCGTGAGGTAGTCCAGACCGACGTCGAGCAGAAATTGGAGGCGGGCGGAGATTTCTTTTAGCGGTTCGGCCGCTATCAGGCGGCGGACGTCGTCGAGAACCAGCGTGGAGAAGAATTCCAGCGCTTTGCGGATCGGTAGCTGGCAGATTTCGTTGATGTTGAATTCGATCGGCTTGCGCGCGTCGGAGGGGCGAGCCGTCAAGCGTACGGCCAGGGCCTGCGGGTTCAGGCGCGCCCCGTGGCAGCGCGGGCAGACGCCTTGCCGCATGAACTGTTCATAGAAGCGGCGCGCCAGCGGCGAGGTCGCCTTTTTGTGGCGGGCGTGCAGCTCCGCCAGTACGCCTTCGAACGGGCCGCCGTGCTTCCACGTTCCGTAGCGGCCGCGCCATTCGTACGTGATGTGCGTATTGCCGGTGCCGAAGAGTAGTGCGTTTCGGGCGGCGGGCGGCAGATCGCGCCAGGGCGTGCGCAGGTCGAAGCCCAGGTGCCGGGCGACGCCCTCATAAATATGGCGGCGCCAGCGGCCGGGCTCGTGGCGGAAGGCGGCCACGCACGGGGCGAGAAAGCTGAGCGAGGGGTCGGGGATGAGCAGCTCGGGATCGAAATCGAAGCGCGTGCCGAGGCCGTCGCAATGGGGGCACATGCCCTGCGGGCTGTTGAAGCTGAACATTTGCGGGTTCGGCGGCTCGAAGCCGAGGTTGCAGTGCGTGCAGGCGTAAGCGGAGGAGAGCAGGACGTCATTGGCGGTCTGCTTGCGGGAGCGCATGTGCGCCAGCCGGGCGCGTCCGGCCGGCGCCGGCTGCCCTACGCCTTCGGGCTGACCCTCGTCTTCGTGCAGGGTGGCGAGAATCGCGATGCCGCCTCCGGCTTCGAGTGCGGTATCCAGCGCTTCGGCCAGGCGCGGGCGGAGGTTGGGCCGCATTACCAGGCGATCGACGACGACCTCGATATCGTGGCGGCGGTAGCGATCGAGCGGCGGCGGATTCGAGAGGTCGATCACCTCGCCGTCGACGCGGGCGCGCACGAAGCCTTGCTGAATCAGCTCGGCGAACAGGTCCTTGTGCTCGCCTTTTTGAGCGCGGACTTTCGGGGCCAGCAGCATGAAGCGCGTGCCCTCGGGCAGCTCCAGGATGCGTGCCAGCAGTTGCTCGCGGGTTTGGGCAGTGATCGGCCGCCCGCAGTTGGTGCAATGGGCGGTGCCGGCGCGGGCCATGAGGACGCGAATGTAATCGTGAACCTGGGTGATGGTGCCGACGGTGCTGCGCGGGTTCCAGCCGCTGGTCTTCTGCTGGATGGAGATCGACGGCGCCAGGCCGGTAATCTGGTCGACGTCCGGCTTGGGCAGTTCGCCCATGAACTGGCGGGCGTAGGAGCTGAGGGATTCGACGTAGCGGCGCTGTCCCTCGGCGTAGAGCGTGTCGAACGCGAGACTGCTTTTACCCGAGCCAGACACGCCGGTGAAACAGATGAGCCGGTTCTTGGGCAGGTCGAGGCTGACGGAGCGCAAGTTATGCTCGCGCGCCCCGATTACGTGAACCATGTCCCTCTCGCTCGGCATTGTCGCTCGCGCCTTCATCGATTCCGTCTACTTCGCGGGTCGCCCACCTCGCCACGTGCGGCGGACACTGGCGCGGGCGGCGCGCTGGGGCTAAACAGCGCGACCATCCCCGGCAGGCGGCGCGGCTCTTTTCCGCGCGTCTGGCTCCGGCGGTGCGCACGGGGCCGGCCTTCCGGGCATGGTCGCTGAGAATACGCCGTAACGGCTTAGGCCGGCGGCATCTCGAAAATCGACTGTGTCTTAATCAGCGTGCGC
>JAAYXS010000351.1 GCA_012515775.1 Phycisphaerae bacterium | reverse complement strand
GGGCGCGGCAGGGTTGTAGGGTTTGAAGGGCGTGAAGGGTGAGAAGGGCGAGCGGGCGCTGCGCGCTCGGCTCAGTGGATCGGGCTGCCCTCGCTTGCGCTTCGGGCTCGGATCAGGCGCGCTCGGATCGGGAGACGCCAGAGACGGGGCGGGGTACTGCGCGGATGTGGAGGCTTTTGGCGGCAATCCGGGGCGGCACGCCCCGGCTCTGCTCTGCAGTGCTGTGTTACGGACCATGGCCTGAGCCGCCGTATTACGGCTCACGGCCTGAGCCGCTATATTACGGCTCATGGCCTGGAAATTGCGCATTTTGACAATCGGCGCGGTAGGTGCAGCCTTTCTCCAATTCGCTTGCCGCCATGACGACCGCGATCGCCAGAATTGTCCGCCGCCGGATGCCGGGCGGCCGGTTATCAAGACGCAGGAGGAACTGGCCAGCGAACGGGCCGCGCAAATAGACGCGGGGGAAGTGGCGCCGACCACGTCTCCCGCTCCACTGCTGGCTGAGGCCAAGCCTGCCCCGACGCGGCGGGCGCCGGCCCCGCTGATCCGGCCGGCGCCGGGCGCTATCGAGGCCGAGGTGCTGCTGGTCAATGATGACGTGATTACCGTGGCGGAGGTGCTGTACCCGCTCCGGGAACGGATCGCCGAGCTGCGCGCGGTGCAGACGCCCGAGGGTTTCGTGGACAGCCTCAATAGCCTGCTGCGTACACGCACGCAGCAGGCGGTCGGAGCGCTGCTCATCCACAAAAAGGCCCTGGCCGGTTTGGAGGAGCACCAGAAGAAGATTGTCGAGGAGGGCGTAGAGCGCCGCTATCGCGAGACGATAGACCACGAATTCGGGGGTAGCGCGGCACGTTTCGAACGGCGCCTCGCGGACGGCGGTCTGACCGCCCAACAGTACCGCACGCTCCTGGAACGGGATCTGGTGGCGCACGAATACGTGCGCGAGCAGTTAATGCCGATGGTAAGCATCTCGCGAAACGAGATTCTGAACTACTACCGCCTCAATCGCGCCCGCTACGCCACTGAAGAGAGTCGCGAACTGGCGATGATCGAGGCCCCCTTCGACGCATTCCTGCCGCCGGACGCGAGCTGGGACCGGGCCCTCGAGGCGGTCCGGGCGCAGGCCCGCTTGAAAGCCGCGCGGCACATTCGCAGCGCGGCCGAGGCACTGGCGGAGCGGCCCTTCGAGGACGTGGCGCGCGAATACTCGCGCGGGGTGCATGCGACCCACGGCGGGGTGTGGGGCGAGATCACGCGGCCGTTGCAGCCGCCTTACGACGGGCTGAGTAAACTCATATTCGATTTTGAGGAGGGGCAGGTCAGCGAGCCGATCGAGACGCAGCAGGGCTGGTACGTCGTGCGCTGCAACAAGATTACGCCGGCGCGAAACCCGGCGTTCACGGACGTTCAAGACGAGATCCGCGAGATTTTGACGGAGGAGAAGTTTCAGAGGCTGGCGATGGATTACATGAACAAGCTGGCGTCGCAGGCGACGATGTCGTCCTTGGAGGTCTTTCTGAACGCCGCAGCGCGCCGGGCGATTCATGACGAGGCTCGGTCGAGACCAGAAAACTGAAAAGCAGGGAACCGGGGACCAGTTTGTTTGCTGCCGTCAATGCCTGGAGCTTGCCGCAAGATCTGCCGCCGGCGGAGCAGGTGGCGGCGGTGGCCCGCGCGGGGTTTGGCGGAATCGAGTTGGTGCTCGGCGAAAATGGGCCGCTTTCGTTTGATACGGCTCTGGCCGAGTTTCAAAGTCTGGC
>JAAYXS010000350.1 GCA_012515775.1 Phycisphaerae bacterium | reverse complement strand
CCGCTGCAACGTCCGTGCCAACAAGTTAAGGAGCAGTTGGGCACTCTCGTGGGTATGCTTAAAAAGTCCGAAATAAACCGGCTTCTCCGTGCGCGTTTTTTTTGCGGACCACATGATATGGGACGTAGGGACTCGTTGTAATCCTTCAACGTGGGTCGCGGCTTGATCACTGATTTGAGCGCAGTGACCGGCGCGCAATATCTTGTCCCTGCATGATTTAACGCTAGTTGTTGCGATTCGGAAACACGTGATGTATACAAAAAGCCACACGAGCACTAATTAGGGCTAATAGCCGCCGCTAATAGGCCGAATAGCAGAAACCACGGAGCTTAGTCGTACGCATCGCCGTAGCGCTGCCGGGCCAGCGCGACCAGCTCCCGGACAGCTTCAGCGTGATCTCGGTGGCAAACCAAAGTCACGTCCGGGGCGTGCACAATGACGAGGTCGCGGACTCCGAGCGCCGCCACAAGGTGTTCATCCTCGCTAATGAGAATGTTGTTTGTCGCATCGACCGCTAGCGAACGCCGCGCGATCGTTACGTTGCCCGCCTGATCCGCCTTCCGCGTTCGGCCAACCGCCGTCCATGACCCGACATCCAGCCACTCACACCGCATTTCAACGAGCAGCACGTCTGACGCGTGCTCCATCACGGCATAGTCGATCGAAATCCGCTCCAGCTTGCCGAACTTGTCGGTCAGCACGTCGCTCGACAGCTTGCTCCACTCGCGCGCGAGCTCGCCTAACACGCGCGAGTTCTCCGGCAGCCGCCGGTCCAACTCGCGAAGTATGGTCGGCAACCGCCACACGAACATCCCGCTGTTCCAGTAGAACTCGCCGGACCTCACGTACTGCTCTGCTACCTCGCGCGTAGGCTTCTCTTTAAACGCGGCCACTCGGTAAATCGCAGGCTGGACCCCCGGGCCGCGCTGGATATAGCCGTACCCGGTGTGCGGACCGGTTGGTGCGACGCCGAAGGTCACCAAGCTTTCGGGGAATTGTTCCGCCGCCTCCAATCCGGCCCGAACGGCCCGCACGAATTCCTCCTGCGGCGTTATCAGGTGATCGGCCGTGAAGACCGCCATGGTGCCGTGCGGGTCGCGCCGCGCCAGCAGGTGTGCCGCGAGGCCGATCGCGTTGGCCGTGTCGCGCCCGGTTGGCTCGGCAATCAGGTTCTCGCGCGGGAGGGTGGGCAGTGCGGCGTAGATCTGCTCGCTGTGGCGTGCGGACGTAATCACGTATGTATTTGCCGGTTGAAATAGCTGTTCGAGCCGGCGATAGGCGATTTGAAGCAGCGACTGGCTGTCAAAGAGCGTCAATATCTGCTTCGGACGATCACGCCGGCTCAGCGGCCAGAGTCGCGTGCCGGCGCCGCCAGCCATGATTACTGCATAACGCATAACGCCTGCTCCTGTGCGGTGGATTGGCCGCACGGCCGACCCGTCGTCACGGGCGGGACACGTTTGGTATCCGTCCCGCCGGGGCCAATATCTCCGGGTTGTTGGAATTTCGCAAGCATCGTCCAGCGCTGTTCTGATCGCAGCGACTTCATCTGTGTCGTCGTCGAAGCGTCACAGGCCTGTCTGACGTGTCATATCTACGCGTCCAAAAAGTCGAGCAAGCCCCGGCCGAGATTGAGCCGGGCGTGTGGTGCGCGACTAGAATTGCGACGGGCCGAAGGATCGCGGTTGGGAAGAAGCGCACCATTGTCTAGTTGTTGGCGTAACGGGCAGTGCACTTACTGACAGACGGCTGATTGTGTACTCACGAGCCTGTGGTTTATGAGTGACTTTCTCATTCAATTCAACGCAACGCT
>JAAYXS010000051.1 GCA_012515775.1 Phycisphaerae bacterium | reverse complement strand
TGGCGCTCGGCTTCGAACTGCAGTTTTATATTTTTTTTCTCGCGCTCCCGCGGCGTAACGGTTGCCCGGTACTGCTCGAGCAATTCGACGCTGTAGCCGCGACCCGGCTCCGTCTTGCCTGTGGCGCGGCTTTCAAGTTTGAACCCGGTGTACTTTTTGAACTCGGCGTCTTTGTGGAGCTTCTTGGCCAAGTCCTTCAACTCGGGCGAGATGATCTTGTTTGTGGTTGTGGCGCGGATGGCCCAAACTTCGACGGCGATTTTGTCCGCGTTTTGCTCTTGGGCGTTGCCTTGCCCGCTTGCGAGGCGCAGGCCCGGTACGAGGAATAGCGCGCAAAGCGCACCGATCAGGGCGCGATTCATTTTCGACTCCTCTTTCACCCGGGCGTGCCGGCGACCGGCTAACCGCCGCTTTCCACAACCCAGATCACGGCGAACGAGCTTTCGGTCTCCGTGCCCAACACCCGCGTCGTAGCACCCTCGGAGACTTGCAGATCGTCAATCTCAATGTGCGTGGCCCACGCCACCGGCCATTCCGGCTCCGACGTCGCGTGCTGAAAGGACCACAGACCCACGGCTATTGCACAGACTGCGGCCGCAGCCAGGGCGGATCGCCACATGCGCCCACTCAAAACGTGCCGCCGAGCGGCCGCAACCGCTGCCCTGGCCTCGATCTGACGCCAAACTAGCGCCCACGAGGCAGCCGTCGGACGCGGAGCACGAATCTGCAAAGCAGGCTCCGGCGTGGGCACCTTATCGGTTAACGCCGCCGCCGCTCCGGGGCTGGCGTTCAGGAAGGCCTCCAGGCGTGCAATTTCACCGGGCGCGAGTGAATTGAGGTCGCCGGCCTCAATCGCCGTCAACGCGGTCCGCGAATCGCGATTTTTCGCCTCCATGACTGGATCCTCAGCCAGCGCGCTTGGGCCCGAAATGCACGCCGCCATTCATGGTTTTGACGTTTCGAGCCGCCAAATCATTCTGTAAATCTTCACTGAGTGGCACGCCCATATTTATCGGCCTGTCACGCGCGGCACGAGGTCGGGCAGTAGCTCGTGGAGGCGCCGGCGCGCATGAAACAACCTGCTCATGACCGTCCCAATCGGAACCTCCAATACGTCGGCAATCTGCCCATAGGTCATATCGCCCGCGGCGTACAGCGAAAACACGGCTCGCTGCTCCGGCGGCAGCAACTCTACGGCCTGCCGGATCCGCTCCCCCAATTCCTGCTGTTCCAGGCTCGACACCGCGCGCTCTTCAAGCGGCAGAGCAACCATCCGCGGCAAACCGCCCTCACCCTCGACCGCTTCCAAGGACACGCCGAGTCTGAGCCTCCGCGAGCGCAGCAAATCCAGTGCCCGGTTTGTCGCAATCCGGAGTAACCACGTCTTGAATCCCGATGCACGTGCGAACCCGCCCAGCTTCTCGAATGCCGTTATGAAGCTGTCCTGCACTACGTCCAGCGCGTCTTCCATGCGCCCCGTAAGCCTGAAAGCCACCTGATAGGCCGCGTCGCGGTGGCGCTCGAATAACTGGCGGCGCGCCTCCCGGTCGCCTGCTGCCGCGGCATCCAAAAGACGCAATTCCTCGCTGTCAACGGCTGGGCGTTTCAATGGTTCTGCCGCAATACCGCTCACCCCCCCCCCGGGCAGCATAGCAAAAATCTGCGGCTCGACTGCCCGGTCCGTGAATAATCTAGTTGGCTTCTTCGTCAGAACCCGGACCGAAACTCCAGGACCGGCGGCGCGTCCGTTCCAAGAACCAAACGCGCGTAGTGTAGTCTATGACCTTATCCCCGGTCGGTGCACGAAGCGCGTGAGGGCGCCGGGCCGAGGTGGCCCGGCGCCGCCTTCTTCGAACTAGCACCTATTCCGATCCCGCCCGTCGCTGCCACGGCCCAGACTCTGGAAAAGACGTCCGGCCGTCTTGAATGCCCGCCCGGCCACATGCGTCAGGTGATAATGCTGGAGCTCGAACCAGGCTTGAGCGTTGCCCGTCGCCGGCGTCGTGTCGAGCAGACCGCCAGGCAGCCGGCGCTTTTCGACGTGGTGTGCTTCGCAGTCTCGGCATAGCAGCCCACCCGCGGTCGAGCTGAAATAGGCTGCCGCCCCACTCGGCCGCACTCGCCCGCAATCGACGCAGCTCTCGAAGTTCGGCCAGTATCCGATCGCATTCAGCAGCTCAGCTTGATAGATCGCCAGAACGCGCAACGGTTCCGCCTCGCCCGCCAGTTCTGCGAGGCTGCGTGTAAGTGCGGCGAAGAGCGCCGGGTGCGGGTCGTATTCTTCGGTCAACGTGGCCGCCAGCTCCGCCACATACAGCCCCCCATAGAGCCGCGGCAGCTCGCGCCGCAAGCCGGGAAAGGTCTCGCGCTGCACCCACTCGGTCAGCGTGCCAAGCTGTGCATCTCCATGACTGGGAACGT
>JAAYXS010000349.1 GCA_012515775.1 Phycisphaerae bacterium | reverse complement strand
TACGTGTTTTTCAGGTTGCTGGTGACCGTTCCGGCGCCGAGATTGACCCATTCGCCGATGAGGCTGTGCCCAACAAACCCATAGGACTGCTTGTTGCTATAGCCTTGAAAGATCGAGGTCTCGATTTCGCCGCCCACCTTGCAGACTGGGCCGATGGTGACGCCACCGCGCAGGACCGCACCCGGGCGGACGATGCTGCGCGGGCCGATGTAGGCCGGGCCCATGATGACGGCGTTGGCTTGGATTTCGGCGGCGGTGTCGATGTGAATCGGGCCTTCTTCGGCATCCAGCACCACGCCGGGCTTGATGACCGCTCCCGGGGCGATGTGAATTTCAGCCGGGTTGAGCAGATGGGCGCCGGGATGGATTTGGCCGCCGTGAACGCCGCCCGAACCGGCGCACTGGCGCCGGATTTCGTCGGCGTTGGCCAGCGGCAAGTCCCACGGGTGATCGATAAGGGTTACGGTGTCGGGCCGCGACTCGAAGCGGAAGCCGCGGGCCAACAGCCAGGCGTCAACCGCTTCGTCGTCGCAGAAAAAGCGTTCCGTGAGGTTTTCCACGTCGGCGGCCAGCGCGCCGGCGGCGACTAGCGTCCCGTTCCGCTTCCAGGCCACGCCGCTGGCCGGCGGAGCAGCCGGGCCGGTGAGCAGGACGCGCGCATTGACGAGCAGCCATTGCCCGTCCGGCGTTGGCGGGTCGAGCTCGACGCGTTCGGCGACCACGTCGCGCAGCGCCTCGCGCACCCACAAGCGCGAAATCTGCGGGCCCCAGTGCGTCCGCAGCTTGTCGATCAGGCGGTCGCGTCCGCAGCGCAGTTCGAAGCAGGCGCGCAGCCAGGTCATTGGCAGGAGGTTCTGGCAGCCGGAGTCTTCGAAAAGGCCGATGTTCATAACCTCGCCGGCGGGAGCCGGTGCCCCAATAAGCATACGCCGGGGGGACGCCGGTGCCACAGGACGCCGGCGCCACAGGGGGAGACCCGTCGCTGAAATGCTATCGCGCTGCTACACTTCCGGCCATGGCCAGAATTCGGGCGGCCCAGCCGGTGAAACTGATAGTCGGTCTTTTGGGCGGGGACGCGGACTTGCTACGCCGCGCGCGGCAGCTCCTCGTGCACGAATACGGGAACATCGACCTGGAAAGCGATTTTTGGCCGTTTGAAGAGACGGATTATTACGCGGCGGAAATGGGTCCGGGCCTGCAACGCTGGTTTCTGAGCTTCGAGCGGTTGGTGCGACCGGAGGCGCTGGTTGAGATAAAGCGGCGCACGAACGAGTTGGAGAGCAGGATCGCCGAGCAGTGCCTGTCGCCCGAAAGGCCACGCCCGGTAAACCTGGATCCCGGTTATGTAAGCCTGGCGAAGCTCGTGCTGGCTACCACCAAGGACCGTGATCACCGGGTTTACCTGGGCGGCGGCATTTACGCTGAAGTGACGCTGCACTACCGCGATAAGGCTTGGCAGGCCTGGCCGTGGACGTACGCCGACTATCGCCGGCCCGAGTACCTGGCTTGGTTTGAACGCGTCCGCAGCGTGTACCGTAAGCAGAGTGAGAATATGACGCGTTCCACGCAATCTGGCGCCGGGGAGCCCGGATGAGCCGCCCGGTACTTCTACTGCTTATGTCGGCTGCCGCGCTCGGGGCGGCTGGGCTCTCCGCGGTGCTGACGGCCGCCGCGGTGCGCATTTGCCCGCGGATCGGGTTTACTGATCACCCCGGCGGGCACAAATCGCACAAGGTGCCCATGCCCTACGGCGGTGGCGTGGCAATCTTCATCGCGGCCTGGCTGCCGGTCGCGGCGGCAATCCTCTTGCTGCGCTGGATGGGGCCGGATTGGGGCATCGAGCGTTTTGGCGAGAGCATTCGGCCGTATCTCGGCGGGCTGGAGCAACGGTCGGGGCAGGCGCTGGTCTTGCTGATTGGGGCGGCGGTGCTGCACGTGCTGGGTCTGATCGACGACGTTCGCGCACTGGGGGCGTATCCCAAGTTGATCGTGATCGCTGGCGTCGGCCTGCTGGTCACAGTCTGGGGAGGGCTGCGCATCGGCGCTATGTGGGGCGATGCGGTCTCGATTCCTCTGACCGTGGCCTGGTTCATCGTGATCGTCAACGCCTTCAATTTTCTGGACAACATGGACGGGTTGAGTTCGGGCGTTGGTTGGCTCTGCCTGGTGTCGCTGGCCGCTTGTGGGCTGATGGCCGGGCAGGTCTTCGTGCCGGCGCTGGCTTGCATTTTCATCGGGGCGGTGCTGGGGTTCTGGTTCTTCAACTTTCCGCCGGCCCGCATATTCATGGGTGATGCAGGCAGCCTGGTCGTGGGCTACATGCTGGCCACCACCGCGGTCATGACGACTTATTTCCGTAGCGGCATGGATGCCCCGCCCTATGCCCTGGCCATGCCGCTCGTCATTCTGGCCGTGCCTCTGTACGACTTCGTAAGCGTCGTGGGCATCCGCCTGGCGGAGGGCCGCAACCCGATGCGCGGCGACCAGCGTCACTTTTCGCACCGGCTGGTCGACCACGGGCTAAGCCGCCGGTTCGCCGTGCTGACCATCTACCTGGCGACGGCCACCACCGGCTTGACCGCCACTTTGCTGCCGGGCGCCGACCTGCGGCGAACGCTTACGGTTGCCTTCATCGTGTTGATGGTGCTCGGGATTATTGCGATTCTGGAATCTCCGGCGCGGAAAACGGCATGAAGGAGGCCGCGGCCCAGGACACGTCCGTTCGCCCACCGGCCACCGTGCAGGTTGCCTTATTGGAGCGCGTGCTGTTCTACGTGCTTCTGGGGATCGTGTGCGCCCGGCCGCTCATCAGCGAGTCGTTCGAACGCCTGGCCATCTCATTCCTGCCCCGTACTTCCGGCGGGACAACGCCGGCTTGGACCACCTGGCTGGATTCGCTGACGTTGATCGCGTCGGCCGCGATCCTGGTGCGCGGCTGGCGGCGCCAGCGCGGCGGCGGTTGGGTGCTGGCCAGCCTGGGGGGCCTGATGTTCGCCGTAGCGCTTTCGGTTTCGGCGGCGGGCGAACAGCGGCCGGCGCTGAACGCGGGCTTCAGCCTGCTTGTTGCAGTCCTGGCCGGAGCGGCGCTGGTGCAGGTTATGCGGGCCCCGTGGATGCCGCGCCT
>JAAYXS010000348.1 GCA_012515775.1 Phycisphaerae bacterium | reverse complement strand
GGATCGACCCAGAGCAGCTCGAGGGCCGTGATCAGCCCATCGCGTCCGAAGGGAGCGCTGTACCAGGGAATGCCGGCGTAGGGAAAGCGGCCGAATTGAGTAGTGGTGACGAGCATGTGTACATCGACGAAGGAGCGTTCCAGCCAGTCGTTGAACTGCTCGTGTGAGGTAGTAATTCGGCAGGCCGATTGGCGGGCGCGGGCCAGCGAGTCGCATTGCAGGTCGCGGGCGCGCTCGAACGACACCTGAAGTTTGGGGGCCGGCAGCTCACCCCGGAAATCGAAAATGAACTCCAATTCGCTGGTGGCCCGCGGCGGCAATGTGTATTGTAGTTCCACGCCGCCGACGAAGTGCCGGTCCGGCGCGGGCCGGACGCGGAGCCTGGTGCTGCGCACGACCTGATCGCGCCCCTCGTACTCAAAGGTCAGTTCGCCCGCTTCAAAGGTGGGCGGTCGCGGCCGCCCGTACTGCGTGCGCGGCATACCGCGAATTTGGAAGATGTCGCAGAAATCGGCCGCGGCCAGAAGTCGGACGGGGATGACGATCTCCTGGTCGGAATAGCTGCTCACCCGCATGCGCTGTACGCAGGCGTGCTCGGCCAGGACGGTGGTTCGCGCCATGTAAAGCGCGCCGCGCGGCACGATGACCTGATCGGCGCGGGTGATGTCGGGATTGGTCAGGTGAACGGTAAGCGCGCAGTTGTCCTGACGCACGGTTGAGCTAAGGAGCAATGGGCCGGCGCCCCAAATCTGGAATTCGAGGCGCGAGAGGTGCCGCATGCCCGCGTGGTACACCCCTTGTTCGCTGCTTTCGTCGGGGCGCAAATCGCCGAATGAGTCGAATACTCCGAACGTCTCACCCGCTTTGAGCACGAACGGCTGCGGTCCCGGGCGCGAAGTCCGGGCCAGGACCCCGAACTCGTTGCCCGGCGCACCGGTATTAGACATACGCACCTTGAGCAAGCCTGGTTGGCGGGCGTGCCGCAGCTATCAGCAGCCGGTACACGCGCAAATAGTCATCCGCCATGCGGGCCGCGCTGAAGCGGGCTTCGACCCGGCGGCGCACGTTGCGGCGGTCGAGTTGCGGGACGCGGCGCACAGCCTCCACCGCCGCCTCGACGCTGTCGACCAGGTAGCCCGTTACTCCGTCCTCTACGACCTCAGGCACGGAGCCGCAGGGCCAAGCGATAACCGGCGTACCGCACGCCATGGACTCGAGCATGGCCAGGCCGAACGGCTCAGGCCAGTCAATCGGGAACACCAGTGCCAGGGCTTGGCCCATCAGTTCGCATTTTTGATCGTCATCGATCTCGCCAATGAACGTGACGAGCGGGTGATCCATCAGAGGCCTGATTTCGCGTTCATAGTACTCGCGGTCTTTCACGGCTATTTTCGCGGCCGCCAAGAGCCTCAACCCGCTGCGTTTGGCAATTTCGATCGCGCGGTCCAAGCGTTTCTCGGGTGAAATGCGGCCCACGAACACGAGGCAATCGCCGGGGCGCTCATGAAACGCGTATTTGTCGAGCGGCAGGCCGTGGTGGACGGTGGCAATCCACCTAGCCAGCGGCAAGGCGCGGCGTTGCGAATCGGAAATTGAAACCACCGGAACGTCGCGGAATTCGCGATAAAGGGCTTGCAATTCCGGCAGGTCCAGCCGCCCGTGCAGCGTCGTAACATGAGCCGCCTTCAGGCTGCGTGTGATGGGAAAATGTGCGTGATCAGTGTGAAAATGAATGATGTCAAATCGGCCGGCGTCACCGAGAACCCGCTCGAGCTGCAGGGCGACGTATGCGGTTGCTGATTCCTCCTGGCCGCTGGGGCGCAATGCGTGCGGCACAATGGCAACCAGTTCCGCCCGCGTTTGAGAATCGCCGCTGGCGTAAAGGGTCACGTCATGCCCGCGGCTAACTAACTCTTCAGTCAGGAAAGATACGACCCTTTCAGTTCCGCCATACTGCCTGGGGGGCACGCTCTCGAACAGCGGCGCAACCTGTGCGATGCGCATAACAAATCCTTCGCGCTGGGCCGGCATCAAATGCTCGCATGCGGAAAGCCGACCCAGGTCGCGGGATTCTATTCACGCCTTCTTCGGCGTTCCGGGCGAAAGGCCCGGCGCCTCGACGAGGCCGGCCGACGATCAGACTACCAGACAGGTCTGGACTGAGACCCGTCCGCGCCATCGTTTGAGCGCCATTGAAGCGCGTCGGATTGTTGTCTTCTGCGCCGCGTTAGCGACTGGGTCCGCCGCAGCAGGTCACTGCAGCAGTTTCGTCATTGTGGCCGCGCCGCCGTTGACAGTGATCGTTAGGCCGCCGGCGACGATTTGCAGTGTGATTGTTCCCTGAGCGACGGTGTTGTCGTCGTTGAGCGTTCCGTTGAAGGTCAACGAGTTGCCTTGAAAGGTCGAGGTCACGGTGACGTTCTTGCCGTTGACTGTCGCCTGGCCGACGGGGGCATTGACTGAAATCTCAGCGCTGCCGGTAACCTGGTATGTGACGTTAGTAACTTGGCCGTTTTGGTTGAATGTAAGCAGCAGCTCGTTAAGGTTGGGGGCCGAGTCGACGGTAAACGCCCAGGTTCCCTCAAGCACCGCCGTGGCTGGAAGGGGGCAGCCCGCCACGAAAGCGAGCAAGGGCAACGCCAACAGCAGCAGGCACTTCTTGGAATGCATACCAGTCCGATGCATTTACTTCTCCTTCAGCTACGGTGAATGTCTGACCCGGGGGTCGCAGCTACTCACACAACCCCGACCGCGGCTTTCTCATGCCTGATGAAGCCGGCTCGGGTAGAGCGGGCGCGCACAGCGGTTGAGTATAGGCGCGAGCGATCCCGACGAGTCTAGCATTGCGACCAGACACCGCGGGCTGGATGAACTGGCACGGTGTAGGATTTTCGGCACTGCCAGCGTCGCTATTTAGCGCTCGCAAACGCGACGTGCCATGTCGTATGAACGAGCTTCAGGGAATGGCAGGCGCGGAAGGAGGCGGCTTACGAAATTCGCACTTCCAGGAGAGTGACGTTCTC
>JAAYXS010000050.1 GCA_012515775.1 Phycisphaerae bacterium | reverse complement strand
GAGGTGTACGACACGGATCGCCTGTTCGTGTATTTGCGGCTGAGCGGTACGCCGGACAACGGGCAGGACGCGGCCGTCGACGCCCTGCAGCGGGCGGGACATCCGGTCGTTCGCATCACAATGCAGGACGCCTACTGCCTGGGGGCGGAGTTCTTCCGCTGGCAGATTGCAACGGCCGTCGCGAGCGCCGTGCTCGGCGTTAACCCCTTTAACCAGCCGGACGTCGAAGAGGCCAAGTCGCAGGCGCGGAAGCTGACGGCGGCATTCGAGGAAGACGGGGCGTTGCCGCGGGAAGACCCGATTCTGCGCGGAGACGGTCTGAGCTTCTTCGCCGACGAAAAGAATGCGTCGGCCCTGATGTACGCCGCCGGAGCGGATCGCTCGCCGCGCGGCTTATTGAAGGCCCTTTTGAACCGGCTGGGCAGCGGGGATTATTTCGCACTGCTGGCGTATGTCGAGCGCAATGCGTTTAACAGCGAGCAACTGGGCACAATGCGACGGCTGGTGCGGAATGCCAGGCGTGTGGCGACATGCGGCGGTTTCGGGCCGCGCTATCTGCACTCGACCGGACAAGCTTACAAGGGCGGGCCGAACACGGGTGTGTTCCTGCTGATAACGCATGAGCAGGCCGCGGATCTGCCAGTGCCGGGGCACAAGT
Source organism: Phycisphaerae bacterium (assembly GCA_012515775.1). Classification (GTDB taxonomy): domain Bacteria; phylum Planctomycetota; class Phycisphaerae; order UBA1845; family Fen-1342; genus JAAYXS01. The sequence goes on along the minus strand of JAAYXS010000050.1, from coordinate 2,834 downwards.
ACACGTTCGGCGCGGTCCAAGCCGCGCAGGCCCGGGGCGATTTCCAGGTACTGGCCGAACGCGACCGGCGCATCCTGCGCGTACACCTGGGGCCGGATGTGCCGGCGGGACTGGAGGCCTTGACGGAACTGATGCGCGAGGCGGTGCAATAATCGCCGGCCAGGAGTAGCAGCATGTCAACCGGCACCATAATTCGTCCCACGCCAGTCCCGGTTACACCGGCCGAGCCTACGCTGCGGCGTGTAGCTCCGCCGGAGCCGTTTACGCTGGTGATCTTCGGCGCGACTGGTGACCTGACAGCGCGCAAGTTATTGCCGGCGCTATATGGACTGTGGCGTCGCCAGTTTCTGCCGGAAGATTTCGCGGTCATCGCGGTCGGGCGCCGCGAAAAGACCGACGAGGGCTTTCGGGTCGACGTGCGCAACGCCGTCAGTGCTTTCCGCGACGATCTACCCGCAACGGCCGAGGCGTGGAAATCGTTCTTGGCGCATTTCTCCTACCATGAAGCCGACTTGGCCGGCACGGACGGTTTGCGATCGCTGGCCGGTCGCGTCCAGGCGCTGGAGCGGGCGACACGTTTGCCGGGCAACCGCGTCTTCTATTTGGCCGTGGCGCCGCACTTCTTTGCCCCGACGATCGCCGCGTTGGATGAGGCGGGCCTGGTGCGCCGCAACGTCGAGCGGCCGTGGGCGCGGGTAGTGATCGAGAAGCCCTTCGGGCACGACCTGGCCAGTGCGCGCGAGTTGGATCGTTATATTGAAACGTTCCTGCGGCCGGATCAGGTGTACCGCATCGATCACTACCTTGGGAAGGAGACGGTTCAGAACCTGTTGGCGGTCCGGTTCGGCAACTCGGTATTTGAGCCGCTGTTCCGGCGCGAACTGGTCGAGTTCATCCAAATCACTGTGTCTGAAACGGCCGGAATGGAGGGGCGGCGCGGGGCCTACTATGACCGGGCCGGTGCGCTGCGCGACATGCTCCAGAATCACCTGCTGCAATTGCTGGCGCTGGTGACCATGGATCCACCGGCCACGCTGACGGCCGGCGACATCAGCGACGCGAAGCTGAAAGTTCTGCGCACGCTAGTTCCGCCGACCGGCGCCGAAGTTGAGCGGCAGGTCGTTCGCGGACAGTACGGGCCAGGCGTAATCGACGGGCGGGCAGTGCGCGGCTATCGCGAGGAAGAAGGCGTAAGCCCGAATTCGAGTACCGAAACATTCGTGGCCTTGCGGGCCGAGATCGCCAGTTGGCGCTGGGCCGGCGTACCGCTGTTGCTGCGCACCGGCAAACGTTTGGCGCGGCGCGCCACTGAGATTGAGGTGCAATTCAAGCTGCCGCCGCTGCAGTTATTTCAAACCGTTGAGTGCGAAGGGGATTTGTGCATCGAAAGCCCGGGCCAGCCGGCGACGCTACAGTTCCGCATTCAGCCAAATGAAGGCATCAGCCTGTCGTTCTCGGCCAAAAGGCCGGGCATGTTAATGGATCTGGAGCCGGTGTGCTTCGACTTCAATTATCAGCGGCTGGGACGGGAGTTGCCCGAGGCCTACGAGCGTTTGCTGCTGGATGCGCTGCGCGGCGATGCCACGCTATTTCCGCGCTCGGATGAACTGGAGGCATCCTGGAAGTTTGTCGCGCCGATTCTGGAAGCATGGGCCGCGGGGCCGCCGCCCAAGTTCCCCAATTACGCCGCGGGTAGCTGGGGCCCGCCGGAGGCGCAGCGCCTGGCGGAGGGCCGGCTCGGCGGCTGGAAATGCCGCTAGCGGCCGCAGTTTGCAGTGCGGTTACTTTTGTCGGCCGCTTCGGCCGGGAACACTTGAGGTGAACGTGCGTATCGCGATCGCCGCCGATCACGCCGGCTTTGACCTGAAAGAATTCATACGCCGGGAGTTAATGACCGCAGGCTATGAAACGATCGATCTGGGTACGCGCAGCGCGGATCAGCCCGACGACTACCCCGATTTTGCCGCCGCACTGGGCCGGGCGATTCAAACCGGCCAGGCCGAACGCGGCGTGCTCATCTGCGGTTCGGGAGTCGGCGCCAGCGTCGCGGCCAACAAGCTGGCCGGAATTCGGGCCGGCTTGTGTCACGACACGTATTCCGCGCGCCAGGGCGTGGAGCATGATGACATGAATGTATTGACTTTGGGGGCCCGCGTGATTGGGCCGGCATTGGCCGCAGAACTTGTGTTCACGTTTCTGCGGGCGGCGTTCAGCGGGGCCGAACGTCACGCGCGGCGCCTGGCGAAGGTGCGCGCCCTGGAAGAAAGCTGCCTGCGCCCGACGGCCGACGTATGCGGAGCGTGAAGTGGCAAATACCGATGTGAGAATGAGGTATCCGCGATGAAAGCCATGGCCGTCTTCCCTGCGACGCGCGAGATCAAGCTGATCGAGCACCCCGAACCGCAGATTAGCGCACCGACTGAAGTCAAGTTGCGCATGCTGGAAGTCGGTATTTGCGGAACCGACCGTGACATCGCCACTTTTGTATACGGCACACCGCCTCCCGGCGAAGACTACCTGATCATCGGTCACGAGTCGCTGGGCGAAGTGGTTGAAGTAGGCGCTCAAGTGCAGAACTTCCGGCCGGGCGATCTGGTGGTTCTGATGGTCCGCCGGCCTTGTCCCGATCCGCATTGTATGGCATGCCGCGCGGGCCGGCCGGATTTCTGTTTTACGGGGCGTTACAAGGAGCGCGGGATCAAGGAACTCCACGGGTACATGACGGAGTTCGTGGTCGATGACCAGAAGTACATGAACCTTGTGCCGCGGGAATTGCGGCAAGTGGCCGTCCTGACCGAGCCGCTGACAATCGCGGAAAAGGGGCTGGCGCAGGT
>JAAYXS010000049.1 GCA_012515775.1 Phycisphaerae bacterium | reverse complement strand
TGGACGAACTGCCAGACAAAAGCGTCAAAGGTGCCGAACTCCTTTTGGGTTTCGAGGAAGCATCTGGCGTTCGTAATGGCGCTCTCTATCTTGAGCCGGTTGCGGATGATGCCGGGGTCCTTCAACAAGCGCTGCACGTCGCGCGGCGTGAAGCGCGCGACGCGCTGCGGGTCGAACCCGGCAAACGCCTTGCGATAATTCGGGCGCCGTTGCAGGATTGTCTCCCAGGACAGACCGGCTTGGGCGTTGTCGAGCAGCAGTATTTCGAACAAGCGCTGATCATCGTGTACCGGCACGCCCCACTCGTTGTCATGGTACGCGGCCATTAGATCGCTGACTTCGCCCCAACAGTAACTTGTTGCCATGCAGCGAATAATATCCCTGCCTGCGGTGCGTGTCAGCGTTGTTGCGCGATGCCTGGCCCGGCGCAGTTTCGCTTGAACGCACAAACTGACCCGGTTATCATCCATTAACTGAGGTAAAGCGGCTTTGCCCGGTGGCGCGCGGCGCCTGCCGGGCATGCTTTAGGCCATGCAGGAGCAAAGAAGCAATGCGGCCCCTTAGAAAACGCGAGCTGTCGGGTTGGTTTTGGCGATTCGCGGGGGCCGCGGCCCTGTTTGCTGCAGGCAGCGTCGATCCCGCATGGGGGCAGGTCAGCCAAAGCGAACTGACCGAGCTGCGCGCCCGCGGTGCGCGGGAAGGCTGGACCTTCACCGTCGGCGAGAATTCTGCGACGGCGCGCAGCCTGCGCGAACTCTGCGGCCTGGTCGAACCAGAGAACTGGCGCGAGGGGGCGACGTTCGATCCGTGCCGGCCGCGGCGGGCGCTGCCGACGGCGTTCGATTGGCGGACGTATGGTAGCTGCACGCCGGTGCGCAACCAGCGGAGCTGCGGCAGTTGCTGGGCCTTCGCGACGGTTGGGCCGTTGGAATGCAACATTTTGCGTCTCGACGGGCGCAGCGTGGACTTGTCGGAGCAATGGCTGGTCAGTTGTAACCGGGCGGGTTGGAGTTGTGATGGCGGCTGGTTTGCCCACGGCTACCACCTCGCCGCGCCTGATCCGTGCGGGGGCTCTGGGGCGGTGCTGGAAAGCGACTTTACCTATACCGCGCGGGACGAGCTCTGCGAATGCCCATATCCGCATGCATACCACATAGCCGGTTGGGCCTACATCGAGGACGCCCTGGAGAACCCGGCGGCCATCAAGCAAGCCATACTGGACTACGGTCCGGTATCGGTGGCGGTCCACGTGAATAGCGCGTTCCATAGTTATGTGGGGGGTATTTTTAACGATTGCCAGGGTGGCACGGTTAATCACGCGGTAGTGCTGGTCGGCTGGGATGACACTGACGGTGTCTGGATCATGCGGAACTCGTGGGGGTCCGGCTGGGGAGAAGGCGGCTACATGCGCATCGTCTACGGCTGCTCGCGCATCGGGTACGCGGCGTGCTATGTGGACTATCAGATGCGTGATTGCAATGGGAATTCGGTTCCCGACCTGTGCGATGTCCAGTGCGGCGACGGTTTTTGCGCGGGGCACGCGTGCGGCGGATCGCTTGACTGCAACCACAATCTTATACCGGACGAATGCGAATTCGACTGCAACGGCAATGGCGTACCAGATGACTGTGACATAGCCAGTGGCTTTAGCGCCGATTGCAACGAGAATGGCACTGCGGACGAATGTGAGCCCGACTGCAATGGCAACGGCGTACCGGACGACTGCGACGTGCTATCGGGAACCAGCCCCGATTGCAACCGCAACCGGATGCCGGACGAATGCGACCTGGCGTTGGGCGCGGCGGACTGCAACGGAAACGGCATCCCCGACGAATGCGATCTGTACCCGCCGGCTTACGTTGCCGCTAGTGACAACTGTAGCGATGCCGAACCCCTGTGCCCCGACGCGCTGCAGAGCGGCACGACGGCCAACGCGGCGCGCGACGGGGGCGCGAGGTGCGGCGGAGAGTCGGAAGCCGGCGACGTCTGGTATTATTACCAGCCGGTCGGCAGCGGATTCGTTGAGATAACCCTGTGCGGCTCGACGTTCGACACGGTGCTTTCGGTTCATTCCGGCTGCCCGGGTGACGTGAGCAACCAAATAGTCTGTAATGACAACTACTGCGGCCTGCAATCCAAGGTGACGCTGTACGTAACCGCGGGGCGCGAGTATTGGATTCGGGTGAGCGGCGCTGCCGGCGCCGGCGGCGATTTCAGCCTGAGGCTCATTGGACCGGCCTGCGTCTATAGCGCCGAGTGCAATGATAACGGCATCCCGGACGAATGTGAGCCGGACTGCAACGGCAACGGGCTGCCCGACGATTGCGACATCGCGGCCGAACGGAGCACCGATTTGAACGGGAACGGCACTCCGGACGAATGCGAAGCTCTAGGTGACATGAACTGTGATGGGTTTGTAAACAACTTTGACATTGACCCCTTTGTGCTGGCGCTCGTAGACCCGCCGGCGTACGCTGCTGCGTTCCCCGACTGCGGGGCCACCAATGGCGACGTCAATGCCGATGGCGCGTTGAACGTATTTGACATCGACCCATTCGTCCTGCTGCTGACGAGGCCGTAGCAATAGGGGACGGCGCATTCGGCCATTCCCTCTTCACTATTCATTAGCGGTGGCCGCGAGCCACTCCACCCACATCTTGCTGTGGGCAAAGTCGACGGTCAGTGTTCGCATGTCGCGCAACACGGGCATCCCCACCAGCGCGTCAGTCTGAATCCCCAGCATCGGACTCAATAGCGTGTCCAAAACGTCCAGCCCCAGGCCGCCATGGTCGTCAAATTTCCGCCCGGCGATTTCGAGCGTCACGCTCGGCATCATGCTGATATTCGGCTGCGCGTCGCCGCCGACCCCCATGGTGAAGGCGGCGATGCTCTTGATCCGGCGTCCTGGAAACAACTTCTCCAGCCGTGCGGGCGATAGCGCGAACACGTCCGCCCCGCTGTCCAGCAAGCCCACCAGCGGCGTACCGTTGACGACTGCCGGCGTCAGCAGCTTTCCGTCGCCTACGATGCGCAGTTGCGCCTCGCGGCCTTGGCCGGGCGCATCGCAGGCCGGCGCGACGCGCAATCGGCCGCGTTCAAAATCGAGCGTCATGCGGGACTCGGCGAATATGCCCGTCCCGAGTATGCCGTCCGCCGCGTATGCGATTGACTTGCGCAAGTCGAAAGTGCGCGTTATGACGCGCTTGCATCTCACCTCGCCGATCGTCAGTTCCTCGACCAGCGTTTGCCCCGACTGCTCCCGGCCGCCGATGCCGTGGATGGTGGCCTCGGCTATGGACTTAAGGCCCAATTCTGCTGCGACCGCCTGATCCAGCGATAGCATGATGCTCCCACCCGTGTCGACCAACATCTTGTACGGCCCACGGCCATTGATCATCACCTGGCACCCCGGCAGATTGATGAGCGGCATCACCGGCATCGCCGCCTCGCCGAAGCGTGCGATCTGGTTCAGCGGCGCGGACCCGACCACTTCGAAAAACTCTGCCAAGCCGTCCAGTTGCTCGACCAGGTAGTTCTCGGGATAGCCGTTAGCCACGTCAGCCGACTGCTCGATGCGCCGTATCAACTCCGGCAGCCCGGTCAGGCAATTCTCCGCCAGCCGCACGCTCAGGATCGCAAACAAGTCCTCGGCCGCGAGTGGAGGCAGCTCCGACAGACGCTCGGCCGCGGTGGCGGCGGCCGGCAGGTTGCCGCGAGCCGAGTCAATCTGAACCCGCGTGCGCAGGGCGACATGATCGGTGGTGTCCGGCGGAATGCGTGCGGCGAGCTCTTCCGCCGCTGCGATGTGCCCGGCGCGCCACAAGGCGCGGGCCTGCCGTCCTCGCAACTCGCTGGATTCGGGCCACTTTTCTAAGCTCTCGCGCGCCAGTTCAAGGCCCATTTGCCAATCATCCGCGCGCCAGGCGGTATCAAGCGCGCTGCAATAAGCCTTAGGCGTGCTGTCCTGACGGGCCGTTGAGACGGCGGCGGGGACCCGGGCCTTCCACGGGTTCTCGGGCTGTTGGGCGGCGACCAGAAAGAAAAAAGCCGTGCATGCCAGGCAGATGTTCATCAACTACTCCTACTCCGGTGCCCTGTGGGACCGCACGCTGGTTGCACGATCCGCCAAGTTGCACGATATCCGGCACGACCGGGTTCAGACAAGCCTCCCACCACCGCACGCGCGCCAGTCGCCACCCGATTCTGACGTCCACTCCTAACGCGGACGGCTGGCGAGCACCTCAGCTCGCCAGCCGCTTGCATGCCCTCAGAGCGCGCTCGTTGCGGGGCGGACCGTCCGTCGGACGACGCCCTGCTCCATCATCGCGTTGGCCACCTTCAGGAAGCTCGCGATGTTGGCGCCGTTCACGTAGTTGCCGGGGGTGCCGTACTGCTCGGCCGTCTTCCGACAATTCTCATGGATGGTGATCATGATGTCGTGCAGACGCTGATCCACCTCTTCCCGCGTCCAGCTCAGCCGCAGCGCGTTCTGGCTCATCTCCAAACCGCTCGTCGCCACACCACCGGCGTTGGCGGCCTTGCCCGGCCCGTACAGGACGCGGCTCTCGAGGAAAACGCCGACGCCGCCCGGAGTGGTCGGCATGTTGGCGCCTTCCGACACGCAGTAGCAGCCGTTCTTGACCAGGTGCTGCGCGTCCTCTTGGTTGATCTCATTCTGCGTCGCGCACGGCAGCGCCACGTCGCACCTGACTTCCCAGAGCGGGTTGCTGGACTTGGCCGCGTCGATGTCATAGTAGCCGGCCTTCGGGTACTTGTTTTGGTACTCGCGGATGCGACCGCGCTTGTTGTTCTTCAGTTCCAGCACGAACGCCAGCTTTTCCGCGTTCAAGCCTTCCTCGTCGACGATGTAGCCGTTCGAATCGGACAGCGTGATCGGCTTACCGCCGAGCTGCAGCACCTTCTCCGCTGCGTACTGGGCCACGTTGCCGGACCCGGAAATGACGACGCGCTTGCCCTTCATGTTCTGGCCGCGGGTCTTGAGCATTTCCTCGGCGAAGTAGACGCAGCCGTAGCCGGTGGCCTCGGGCCGGATCAGGCTGACGCCCCAGTTCACGCCCTTGCTGGTCAGCGCGCCTTCGAAGCGGCGCGTGAGCTTCTTGTAGGTGCCGAACAGGTAGCCGATCTCGCGCGGGCCGACGCCGATGTCGCCGGCCGGGATGTCCACGTACTCGCCGATGTGGCGCCAAAGTTCGCTCATGAAGCTCTGGCAGAAGCGCATCACTTCGTTGTCGCTCTTGCCCTTGGGATCGAAATCCGAGCCGCCCTTGCCGGCGCCCATGGGCAGGGTGGTTAGCGCGTTCTTGAAGATTTGCTCGAAACCGAGGAACTTGATGATGCCCAGATTGACCGAGGGGTGGAAGCGCAGGCCGCCTTTGTAGGGACCGATCGCACTGTTGAACTCGACGCGCATGCCGCGGTTGACCTGGATTTCGCCGCGGTCATCAAGCCATGGAACGCGGAACATGATCACGCGCTCGGGCTCGACGAGGCGCTCAAGGATTTTGGCCTTACGCGCAACTCGGGGTGCCGATCCAGGGCCGGCACCAGGGATTCGACAACCTCCTGGACGGCCTGGTGGAACTCCTTCTGTTCGGGGTTTTTGGCAATAACGCCCTGCATGAACTCCTGAACGAAACTCGACACTGGTGCTCTCCGTGGATGCCTGCAACCCTGAGATCACAGACTACCCCCGCCGAGGCCGGCCCCGCCCGGGTTGAGGCCTGAACCGAAGGCCGGGCCGGACCTTGCATTCTTCCTTGTGCGCACGCCGTCCGCAACTGTGCTGGCCACAGGCTTGCAACCGACATGCCGCGCTTCGCCCGGCGGGAGTCGCACGGGCTCCGTCACAGACGCGACGCAAAGCCGGCGAGCTACTATCGCCAGCTTGCGGCCGTCGGGCAGCCTTGGGGGGGCGAATCCGCCGCTGTTTGACGTTGGCGGCTGGCGTCCACAATAAGAAGGCACCGGGGCTAGAATGTCCGGATATAAGGAGCTGAGCGGCGTGCGATTTGCCAGCGTGTTTTGGCGCTGGCTGGTGGCAGGATGCGCATCAGTTAAGCCCTCAGCGGGCTCGGGGGCGCTGGTCACTTCTGGCTTGAGCCGCCAATTGCAGAATGGCGTCCTAATTTTCTCCGGTCAGCGCCGCGACGAACGGGTCGATGTCAAACACATTCACTTCACCATCGCCGTTGCAGTCGTTAGCGCACAGAATGTGGCAGGCGTAGGTGGCCGACCACTGTGCCGGACTGGTCAAGGCGAGGACGAACGGGTCGATGTCGAATACGTTCACAGCGCCGTCGCAGTTGGCATCGCCCATCGCCCCGCATACGATCTGGCACTCGTCGAGAACGCCGTCATGGTCCAGGTCGGTGTCATCGTAGAAGCACGCCGGCCCAGCCATCGAAAATTGAAAGTCACCCGCCGCAGTGCCCGCGCCGGAGACCCGAATCCAGTACGAACGCAGGTTCTGGACGTAGAGCGACACTTCCGACTGCAGGCCGCAGGAGTTGTCATTGCAGACAATCTGGTTGGCCGTGGTTCCCGGGCAGCCGCTATGCACCGACACGACCGTGTCAAAGCTCGAGCCGCACAGGCTCAACGTCAGGAAACCGCTGCCCGAGGGCCTGAAGTAATACCACACATCGGGGGAATCACCGGCGCTTCCGCAGCTCGACGCGCCGTCAGGCGTCGCGCCCAGCGTGGTCCCCCAATAGGTCCGGCCGGGGCAGACTATCAAGGCGTCGGCGCAATTGTCGGCGGGCTCGACAAAGGTGGGCGGTGCCAGCTCGCACTCATCCGGGATCATATTTTCATTACAGTCCTCACTGCCGCCGGCGGTGAGGTCGCATTCGTCCGGCACGCTGTTTTCGTTGCAGTCGCTGCTGAAACCGGTGGCGATGTCCACAGCGTCATCCCGGTTGTTGGCGTTGCAATCGGGAGCAAAAACGGCGACCACGATCTTGTTGCCGTCCATTACTACTGTCGTGGGCGTAGTGGTCCCGCCGAGCGCGTACTCCCAGTGATCAAAACACCAGCCGGGAGCGGGCTGTGCGTCCAGCTCGACGCTGGTGCCCGGGGCATACGCTTCGCCGCCCGGCAAAACCACCACTTCGCCCGCGCCATGCACCAAGACGAACAACGCGTATGGGCCGCTGCTAGGTATAACCGGAGACTGGCCCTCGTAGGGAATGTAGTTGCGCTTAGTGACGGTGACCTGCAGGTTCCCCAAGTCGGAGGCGAAGAACCAGAAGCTGGCATTGCCGGAGCTGTCAGTCTGGGCTATCTCGTAGACGTCACCCGCTTTCCACAGGCATACCGTGGCGTCGGCCACCGGGTTGCCGCCGCTGGTCACGTGCGTAGTAAAACTGGTAAAGGCGTCCAGCGGTATGGAAGCCGGATGCACGACGCTCAGCGGCGCCGGATCCGCCGTCCAAAGCGGCAATTCCGGATCGCCCAGGAGCGTTAATTCAGTGAAGATATACTGGCTATGGCTGTCGCCATCAAAGGCGTCGTTCTTGTGATCCGAGAAACAGTCGCCCAAGATGTAGTGGTTTTGATCAAAAAGCGAGCGGAAGAAGAGGCGATCGAAATGCCCGGAGGCCGCATCCGGAGAGCCCGGCACGTACCAGCCGAAGCGCGAGTTCCCGATGAAGGCCACGCCGCCGCCGCCCGGGTTGCGTACGAACGCTTCCGCGATACAGGTTTCGCTGTCGAAGTCGCAGGCCCAGCAGCCGATCGAGTACAGAATTCCTTGCCGCGCGCCATTGGTTAAATTGGCCATGGTTGAGGGAGTCAGGTAGGTGCCGTGATTGGTGCTGCCGGCTCCCATAGAGTAGGTGCTGGAGTGATCGATATGGTTCGTCAGATTGTGGCCCTGGTTCAAGAAGTTGATCGTGTCCGCGAGGTGGCCGCCGGCTTGGCTATCGTACTCGCGATGGCACGTCCAACTGTCGGACAAGTACTGAGTGCGAATCATTTGTTTGCAGTCCTCGCCTTCGGCGCTGCCCTCATGATGCAGGTCGAAGCCGAAGAGCGCGGCCCAGTTGCCAAAGTTCGCCGGCGGCGTCTTCTGGTAGACCAGGGTTTTATTAACGAAGACCGTGACGTCCGAGGACGTGCGGACGGGGGCACGTCCCACGTGGGCCTCGCAAATCCAGTCGCTATCGAAATCGGCGTAATACGTGTCGTTGGGGATGTCGTCATCAATAACGTGACGCATACCGGTGGGGATCACGTTCGTGTCCCCGCCGAGAAGGAAATAGCGAGTGCCCCAGTTTGTATACGCTTCCTGCACGAATGAACGAATCTTGGCTTGATTATTCCCGCTGTATTCTCCGCTGTTATAGATCCAAGCCGTAGTCACAATCCTGGCCGGAACACCTTTCTTGGTCTTCCAATCCGCCAGGGGCTGGAAAGCGCTGACCCATTCCTCAGCGGTAATGATTACGTACGGATAATATTCCGGGCTCAACGCGCGCGAGCCGCCGTCCAGCAGCAGCGGCGCCGCAAGCTGTACGTCTTCGGGGTTGAGCACCATTTCACCGACTTCCAGGGCGCGGGCGGCCTGCTCCGGTGCAGAGATCGCCGGGGAAAGATAGTCGCCGCAAACGTACCCCGCCGTGCCTTCGATTGTGATTTCAATCGCAGTGTTGAGCAGAAGCTGGCCGGTGGCCGGTATATACTGGACCGGGCAAACTTCTACTATCGCCATGCTCTGGCCTGCCAGGTCATTTTGTCGCACCGACCTAATCAAATTGACGGGGTACGGCTCAGTGGATGAGTAAGCGTTGGCGTCCGGCGGCACGAATGCCCCCGGTGGATCGGAGATGCGCTGCACGGGCTGGGCCGGCGCTATTGCATAGCTGCCCGGCAGGTCGACCGCCGCCACCCCGGTTGCTTTGGCGCCGGTTACGGCCATTCCCGCCGGCAGGGCGATCCGCAGCGCCGCTACGGGCAGCTTGGGCAAGCCAGGCTCGTTCAGAAAACCGGCCTCGGGCAGACGAACGATATCAAAATTGCGGTGGCGTTCGAAGACCAAAGAATTTGAATCGAAACCGGCTGTAAAGCGAACCACACAGGACGGCCCGGCCGCGTCCACGCGGACGGCTCCGGCAAACGCCTGTGGCATTTGAGCCGCCAAGCTAGCCACGATAGGGATCGCTAGCAGACGAAGAAGCGGGCAATACGCAACGCGAGATTGGCGGCGATTCGAGAGCATGCCTACAATCCACAACACGGAAGAGCCTCCTTCGGCGGTGGGCATTTCGACACTATCGGCTTGTCGAGCATGCGACCCCGCGCACTAACCAACTCCTGGGCTCGCATACGCAGCCGAAGGCCAATAAAGCGCTTGCGCTCGGGAGCGCAGCGCAACCAAGTTCTATCGAACGCATTATAATCGTCCTGCCCGTCGATGGTAACGCTTTTTGTCGTTCAATCCCGAGTGTGCAGGCCGGATTTGCGATAAGTTGAGTTGAGGGAAGGATTTAAGGTGCGCTCGCCCGGGCGGCCGGAATTTCCTTTTGGGTCTCATAACTGTAGCCAAGATATCGGTGTTCGTACGTGTCGAGACACCCTCCATCTTGACATGCTGGCAAAGACCCAATTCCGAGCTGCGTCGCAAACGCGTTGGATGTGCTGGAATTGCCGTGTTGCGGGTCGCCAAGAAGCTCGCCCTGCTTGCTCTCCCCCCCTTGGGTGGGATAACGCGCTAACCTAGAGCAGGCGCATCAACTAGTCTTGCCCGCGCCCAGCCGGCCGGTGGGAGCTGTCATGAACGGAAACCGCAGAAAGATTGTGGTGGTAACGGGGGCCTCGGCAGGCGTGGGGCGCGCGACCGTGCGCGAGTTCGCAATGCAAGGTGCGTGGATCGGATTGCTGGCGCGCGGCCGCGATGGGCTGGAGGCGGCGCGGCGCGACGTCGAGCAGCTCGGCGGACGGGCACTAGTGTTGCCCACCGACACCTCGAATTACGAGCAGGTCCAAGCCGCGGCTGACCAGGTAGAAAGGGAATTCGGCCCGATTGACTGCTGGGTCAATAACGCGATGGTCACCGTGTTCTCTCCGGTGAGCGAAATGCTGCCCGAGGAGTACCGGCGCGTCACCGAAGTCACCTACCTGGGCTACGTATACGGCACACTGGCTGCGCTCAAGCACATGCGCCCGCGTAACCGCGGCATCATCCTGCAAGTCGGCTCAGCGCTGGCGTACCGCGGCATTCCGTTGCAGTCGGCCTATTGCGCGGCCAAACACGCCGTTGAAGGCTTCTGCGACTCCCTGCAATGCGAGCTGCTGCACGACAACAGCGGCGTGCGGCTGACGATGATTCAGCTTCCAGCCATCAACACGCCGCAGTTCAACTGGGTCAAGAGCCGCATGCCGGGCAAGGCGAAGCCAGTGCCGCCCATTTATCAGCCGGAAGTGGCGGCGCGCGTCATTGTCTGGGCGGCCGGCCAGAACCGGCGCGAGGTGTACGTCGGAATTCCCACGGTAAAGGCGATCGTAGCCAACAAGGTTTCCCCGCGGCTTCTGGATCATTATCTGGCCCGCAACGGATACGCGAGTCAGCAGCGCGGCGAGGCAGACGATCCCAACCGGCCGCACAATCTCTGGGAGCCGCTGCCCGGAGATCACGGTGCCCACGGCGAGTTTGACGCGGAGGCACGGGATTTCAGTCCACAGGTGTGGCTGACGCAACACCGTGGCCGGCTGCTGATCGCGGGCGCAGCGCTTGTCGCGGCGTTTATCGGTAGTCGCTGGGTGCAAGCAGCCCGGCGAGACGCGCGAGCGCTTGAGCCGTGACTCTATGGGTTTATCACCCCGTTTGCTTCAGCAGTGTTGGCAGGGTGCCTTGCGCGTGCGGCCGGCGCAAGAAAAAACGTGCCCGAGGCTTGAGGCCAGGTTGACGATGCACGTGGACCGAGCCGGATGGGCTGCTGCCTTCCGACCCTGACCCGTTGTCCGACCGGTGCACTGCACCGGCCCAACCGTCCACCTCGGACACGATCAATGATGATACCACCGTGGCTGCCATGCTGCCAGCCGCAGGCCGAACGCGCTCGGTATCACCACGCGGGTTTGAAGGCGGGAGAACGCCGCCGTCACGGATTCGCGCGGGGGATCAGACGGTCAGATCACGGTACGCAACGTTTCCTGATCCTCAGTCCAGGCGTCGGTTTTCTTGCTCCGCGGTTTATAGCGGAGGATGCGGCGCTGGTAGCGTTTGGCTTCCTCCGTCACGTGATTGCGCGGTACGAAAGGCATGTCGTTGGGCAGCTTCGGCAGACCGCCCCTCATGTGCTCGAGCTGGCGGGCGACCTCAGTGACGGTATACGCGGCGCCAATGCGGGCCTTGAGTGAACGCGCGATGACTTTCAGGGCCACCTTGTTCGGCAGCAGATTGGCCAGCGAGACTTTCGTCTCGGCATAAATCTGGGCCAGCATTTGAGCGTGCAGGTTCGGCCAGTTGCCCGGCTGGGCCGGTGCCGAACTTTCGTCACGTACGTTCGCCAGACGCTCCTCGGTGTGCCGCGCGTATTCCTCCGACAAATCGATGCCGATGTACTTGCGGCCGAGGCGTTTGGCGGCGACCGCCGTAGTGCCGCTGCCGACGAAGGGGTCGAGCACGATTTCGCCCGGGTTGCTGGTGGCCATAACAATGCGCATGAGCAGGGCTTCGGGCATCTGGCAGCCGTGGAAGCCGGCGCGCTCCTTAAAGGTGCCACAGACGCGCGGGAACTCGGTCCAGACGTCGTCGGGCAGGCGGCCCATAGGACTGGCGCGCAGGTCCTGGTACTCCGTGTGCCGCGCGCTGGGAAAGCGCAGGGCGTGGTCGTTAAAGGTGAACCGCGTGGGGTGGGCAGTGAAATAGAAAATATGCGTGTGCGACCGGCAGAACTTGCCCTTCATGTTCTGGCCGAAGGTGTAGTGCCAGATGATCCAGTTTCGCATGTGCAGGCCGAGCTGCCGGCCGACGATGCGCACGTCGGCGGCGAACTCGTCGCCAATGGCGATGAAGAACGAACCGGTCGGCTTGAGCACGCGCTGGCAGGCGGCCATCCAACGTTTGGTCCAGGCGACGTATTCGGCGTTTGGCAAATCGTCGTGATATTTGTCGTAGACGTAGCCTATGTTGAAGGGCGGGTCGGCGAAGACCAGGTCGACGCGGCCAGGTTCCCAGCTTTCGAGCAGTTGGCACGAATCGCCACAATATATTGTGTCCAGCTTCATGGTTCACCGCTACAAATGGGGCGACCTCATTTTGCAGGAAAGGGGTAGGCGGCGTCAACTGTGACCGTTTGAAAACCGCTCTCACTTCTGCGGAGTTGTTTCGGGAGCGCTCCCGGCGGCGCGCATATCCACGATTTCCGCGCGCAGGGCCCCGATCCGTCGCCAGTGCGTCCCCTCCCAGTAGACCTGCCGGCACTCCCGGCAGCGGTAAAACTCGCGCACCCAGATCAGGCTGCGGGCCGGTACAACATCGGCCACCGCCGCCCGGCCCACCGGCTCCAGTTCGCCGTTACAGAGGGTGCAGCGCGGAAATCCGACCGGCAGCTTCAGCCGCCCCGCCACGAAGCGCACCTGGTCCGCCAGGCGCAGACCGACCGGGATGAACAGTCCAGCCAGCTCGCCGGTAGTGAACACGCGGCGTTCAAAGAGCTTGCGGTCGGAAGATAGCACGACGCGCCGCTCGGCCAAGGCCTGCCGCACGAGGGCTGAGTCCTCGATATCGCGGACATAGGCGGTGTTGACGCCCAGCACGCGCAGCCAACGTGCCAGGCCGCCGCACATCGCATCGCAGGCCACGCGCAGGGCTTCGTTCGCATCGCAGTCCAGGGCTGGAGCATCACAGGGCAAGCGCAGAGCGTCCTTGTCGTTTTCAGCGTTCACAAACTTATTGTAAGCAGGGGGGAGGCGGTGCGGACCGGCATCCGCGCGGCGCCCTTACGGGTTTCTAGGGCCGGCCCTGAAAGAGCTCCTCAAGCATCCCTAAGTAGCGGCAGTAGATAGATGCGTCCACTTCCGTCGGTGAACGAAAAACTGTCCACCACCATTCCGCGGTCGAATCTTCAGTAGCGGTCGTAACGGACGTCGTTCGCGTCCTGGGCGTTTGAGTTGACGGCGATGGCGCCCGACTGGCAATTGTAGACCCAGCCCGCGTCGGCGGCCCATTCTTGAAAGGCCGGCGGATCGGTGGTCATGACTACGCCCGACTTTCCTGACCGCGGCGGCACGGGGCAGGCGGGTATGCCGTCGCGCAGGTAGGTCCCGAAGCAGGCTTCGTTGCTCTTCTCGGGCGACACGCGGCCCTCGGCGTCGCTGAAGGCGGTGAGCTGCGCCACGAACGCTTCGGCACTGCCGGGTGGGTGAATGCCATCCGAGCGCTGCCCGGGATAAACGCCGTGGTCGTAATAGTACATTTCAATGGCATTGCGCAACGTGACCAGTGCGGGACGCGGATTGAGCGTTTGCGGCTGCGGCTCGGCCTGGCTGAAACGCGGCACTGCCAGAACGGCCAGCAAGCCAATGATCACGATCACGATTATGGCTTCAATGAGGGTCAGCGCAGGCCGCGTCATCAGAACACTCCATCGTCGTGGGCTGGTTCGCGTCGCTTGCGGGGGCCTGGCCGGTGCCGTTCACGACCGTGGCGGGGCACTGTGTGTGAAGCGACGGGCAACCTCTAGGGTTCCGCGCCAGCGAATCCGGCACGCCGGCCATCAGATCGGTAACCAGTTCGACGCGCTCCCGGCGAGCGTACTCAATCAAGCCGAGGGCGCGCTGTAGCACACTTTGACCGGTGTGTACCGCCTCAGGCGCGGGCGGCGCGCCCGCCTGGGCGTCGAAGGTGGCGAAGGGGCGCGAGCAGGGCGCGCACTGCGGTCCGATTCCGGCCAATCCGGCGCGGACTTTCAACTGCCAGGGCTCAGCACGGCCCTGGTGATTTAGCTGACACGCCGCCTGGATGGCCTGAGCGCGGACGGAGTCCAGCAGCTTTTCGGCGATCCGCGTGGCCAGCGCCGGCTCGAGTCCGCGCAGCACGACGACGAAGCGGTCATCACTGAACCGCCCGAGCACGTCATCGGCGCGAATTTTGGCGCGCAGCGCCCGCCCCAAGTCCTGTATGAGGGAGTCACGCTGCCGCCATAGACCCGCGTCGTCCAGCTTGCGCATTCCTTCCAACGCAAGTGCAAGCACCATGACCGGTTCGCCGTTGCGGCTGCACGCGCCCACCAGTTCGTCCAAAAAGTTCAGCAGCTCCATGCGCTCGAGCATCCCGGTCTGCCGGTCAATTCGCAGGTAACGCGAAAGCAGGCGCGCGGCCGAAATCTGGCGCCCGAAGAGCTGAAGCTGAACGCGTACGGCGTTGGCTAGGCGTTCTTCGTGGGCGTGTGGCAGATCCAGGCCGGCCACAGTGACCAGGACTTCAGTCCGCGTGCCGGTCCGCAGGGGCAGGAGCCAGCGCGGCGTGCGCTGCGCAGGATTAGGCTGTGGCGGCGAGGCGCCAGGCGGCGCGGGGGCCGGTTGCCAAGTGTGAGCACTTCTGTCGTGCGGCAGCACCTGCATTTCGTCGACGACGATGGCCTGTCCGGAGCTGATCGCCCGGGCGACGGCTCCCTCACCGGCCGCCAGCCGCGGCGACGGGCCGGCTGCGGGGCGCACCAGCGGCTCCAGCCAGGCGCCGTCGGCTGTCAGTTCATATAGGCGCACACTGCCCGCGTGCAGGTGCTGGCGCAGGCTGGTCCGCACGAACTGATCGAAGGCGGACCAGTCTTGCGACTCTATGCAGCACTGCTGGCCGGCGGGGGAGTCTATCCACGTGCAAAAGTCGTTGGCCATGTTGGCCGGCGCGTACATAAACCACCGCCGGCGTTGCGCCGCACCGCCTGGCGGCAGCGCCTCGGACACGCGGTTCACACCCGCGGAGACGGCGCCGCGCGGATTGCTTTGGTTGCGCTGCTGTTTACCGGCTGCGCCGGCCACCCCCGCCAGCAGACACAGGATCAGCGCGGATAAGCCAACAAAGGCGCCCAGGCTTGAACCGGTAGCCGAAACCCGGCCGGCCAGACTTGCAGAGACTACCAGTCCGACCGTCAGTCCCGCGCCCGCGCCCCAGAGCCAGCCAAGACCGCGCACGAGAACCACAACGGCGGTGCACAGCCCCATCACGAACAGGAAAACGAATGCGGCGCTGACCTGACCTTCAAATGTGTCCAGCGACCAGGCCAACAGCAGCCAGGCCGCGATTGCGCCCGCCGCGGCGCACACGCGCCGCGGAATGTCCGTTTTGCTTACAAAGCTCACGGCGCCCCTCCAGCGCCGGCCGGCGGTGAAGCTGCCGTGGTTTCCGCGGGCGCGGCCGACGGTCGCCCGAGAATGTGAGCGAAGTAAGCCATGAACTCTGGCGGGCGTTCACGCTCAAGGCGCTGCATCAGCCGGATGAAGACCGGCGTGATCTGCGGGTCGGTGCCGCGGCCCGACTCTTTCGCGAGGATTTCCAGGGCCTTCGCAATGGGGAAGCCGCGCCGGTAAGCGCGCGTGGAAGTCAGCGCGTCGAATGTGTCCACCACGCGAATTACGCGCGCCGAGAGCGGAATCTGCTCGCCGCTCAAGCGATGCGGATACCCCGTCCCGTCCCAATTCTCATGATGATACAAAACGGCTGAGAGCACCGGCCCAAGCCGGCCCACCGGGCGCAGCACCTCGTAACTCATGTGCGGATGGCGGCGAATCTGCTCGTACTCCTCCTGCGTCAGCCGGCCGGGTTTGTTGAGGATCGATTCGGGAATGCCAATCTTGCCCACGTCGTGCAGGATGCCGGCCCACTCCAGGAACTCCAACTCGGCGGCCGGCAAATCCAGTTCAATGCCGACTTGCCGCGCCAACCAGCCAACCCGCTCCGAATGGCCGCAGGTATAGTTGTCTTTCGCGTCGATGGCATTGGCCAGGGCGCGCACGGTCTCGATGGCGGTTTGCTGCAAGCGCCGCACCATCAGCACGTTGGCCAGCACCTGTCCGCCGTAGCCCAAGACCGATTCGGAGGCCAGCATATCCCCGGAATCAAACGCGGGCTCGTCGCTGGCACGCAAAACAATCACGACCGCGGAGCGTGCCGGCTCCTGGTGCAGTGGGACCAGCAGTACATGCGCGCCGTCGAGTACGTCTTGCAGCTCCACGGCGTCTGCCGGAACCACGGCGTGTCCGCCACGGCGGGCCTGCTCGATCTGGCCGCTCAGGCAGCTCTGAACAACTCCGGCGTCTATGTTTATGCTCCAGGCATACCGGTCGCCCGCCGGAATCGCCATGCAGCGGCCGCCTTGATCGAGGAACAGCGCCCCGGCCCCAATGGTCTTGCCGAAGCGTTGCAGCAGCAGGCGCAGAATGGTTTCGGGGTCCTGAAGCTTGGCGATTTTCTCAGTGATTTCGAAGACGAAATTGAGCTGTTCGTAGCAGCGCAGCAGCTCGCGCCCCAGAGCTTCGTTCTCCTGGCGCAGCAGTTCCAGCTTCTCCAGCCACTCGCCGGGTTCGCTCAGGCTGGTTTCCAACGATTCGCTCAATGCCTGCTCAGAGCCGCTCATATCGCATCGCCCCCGGTTGAGTGTTCACTCACGGGCCTTTCCGCCGTCCAAGCAGCCAGCGGCAGCTCAACCGTGAACCGGGCGCCGCGGCCGGGCGCGCTGTCCACTTGTACCGACCCCCCGTGGAGCCGCACGATGTCTCGTACCAGCGTCAGCCCCAGCCCGGTCCCCTCAGTGGCTTGCACTGCCGGTTCCTGCACGCGGAAGAACTTCTCGAATATCAGCTTGTGCCACCGCGGAGCGATGCCGATGCCGGTGTCCGTCACGCTCAGTCGCATGACGTGCCCCCGGGGTTCGATGCCGGCTCTGATCGCCCCGCCGGAAGGCGTGAATTTGAGCGCGTTAGTTAGCATGTTGGCCCACACCTGCTGCAGCCGCACGCGATCTCCCTGCAGCGTGGGCACGCGCGGCGGAATTTCCAATACCAGTTCGATGCCCTTTGCGTCTGCGGCGGCTTGCACCTCACGGGCGGCGGCACGCAGCAGATCGTCAACGCGCACCGGTCCGCGGGTGAGGCGGGCCGCGCCCGCGTCGATCTGCGAGACGCTCAGTACATCCTCGATCAACTTGGCCAGGCGGCGCGCCTCGCCCATGATGACGTCGTAACATTCGCGGCGCGTCTTTTCGTCATCGAAGAAATCGTCCTTGAGTGTTTCGGCGTAGGCTTGGATGTTCGTCAACGGCGTCCGCAGCTCATGCGTCAGATGCGCCAGGAACTCGTCGCGCGTGCGCTCCACCTGCTTAAGCTCCGAAATGTCCTGCGCGACGATCACCAACTCATCGCGGCCGGGTCCGGGGGCGATGGCGGATAGGCGCGCCACGACCGGCCCGTCCGGCGTGCTGAAGCGGCAATCCACGCCCACGCCGCCTACGTTGTGCCGCAGGTTGAGGATGGTCTCAGCCAAGGCGGGCTGGGCCAGGCAGTGCTCCAAGCGCGCCCCGGCCGCGCCGCCGCGAAGCTGGAGCAGATGACAGGCGGCCGCATTTGCATAGCGCAGCTCGCCGCTTGCGTCTAACTGCAATATGCCGACTGGCAAAGCGTGCAGAATATGTTGTGCTCCGGTGCGTGCCGCGCGCGCTTCGAAGGCCACCCCGCTCGGGTTGCTGCCACAGTGCGTCTCGAGTTCGCGCTGCAACTGCTCGACTGCACTGAGCAGTGCGCTCCAGTTGTCGCCGTCACTGGCGGCGGCGTGCCGTTCCAGCAGGAGCTCCAGCATTTGATGAACGCGCTCCTGAGGCGGCACTGATTGGGGGCGGAGATTGCGGGTGATTCGTATTTGGCGGGTGCGGAGTCTGAGCAGCAACAGGGCCGCGCCGCTGGCCAAAGCGATGGCCGCGCCCCACCACAATAGTGCGCTGGTTTCGACCAGCGGCGCCGGCGGCTGAGTGACCGGTTCACGCTCGGCGTTTTTGCGGTCCACGCTGTGAACCAGCGTGGTGATTACTGCGCCGGACAAGATGATGGCCAGGGACAGCAGCAGGCACGGACGGCTTGGCGAGCGCGTCCGATAAGTGCCGCCGCCGGACGCGCGACCGCCAGCGGGTGCAGTGCGCAGCCTCGACGCAAGCAAGGGCGATCCCTGGCCGGTGCTGTTCATACTGCGTTTATCGAGCAGGGGGAAACACTGCTTCGCGCGCCTCAGCGGGCACGCAGGCGCAAGCCGGCATGCTTGAGTATTTGGGACGGTTCCGAAAGCGCCGTCTTATATTGTCAGCGCCCTGTGCGGAACCATTCGATCGTGCGGCGGAACCCGTCCTGGCGGTCGATTTGGGGTGACCAGCCCAGGCGCTGCTGGGCGCGGGTGATGTCCGGGCGGCGGATACAAGGGTCATCCGGGGGGCGCGGCACGAAGCTGATGCGGCTGGAACTGTTAGTCAGGCGAATCACCTCTTCGGCCGCCTGAAGAACGGTGATTTCGACCGGGTTTCCGAGATTGACCGGTTCGGAAACATCGCTCAGCGCCAGCCGCAGCAGGCCATCGACCATATCTGAGACGTAGCAGAAACTCCGGGTCTGGCTGCCGTCGCCGTGCACGGTGAGCGGCTTGCCCGCCAGGGCCTGGAGGATGAAGTTCGGCAGCATGCGGCCGTCGTCGTGGCGCATGCGCGGTCCGTAAGTATTGAAAATGCGTGCGATGCGCGGGCGCGCCCCGCGGGAATCGCGATAGGCCACGGCCAGCGCTTCCGCGAAGCGTTTGCCTTCGTCGTAACAGGAGCGCTTGCCGATCGGATTCACGTGCCCCCAGTAGGTTTCGCGCTGCGGGTGCTCTTTGGGATCACCGTAGACCTCGCTGGTGCTTGTGTGCAGCAGCGGCGCGTTGCAGGCGCATGCCAGTTCGAGCACGTTCCGCATCCCGGCCGAGCAGACCGCCAGAATTTCCAACGGAATCCGCTCGAAATCGACCGGAGAAGCCGGACACGCGAGGTTGCAGATCAGGTCGAAACGCCCGAGCGGCGGCAGCGGCTGCGACAGGTTGTGCTCGACGAATTGAAATCCCGGAAGAGCCGCCAGGTAGTCAACGTTAGGGCGGCTGCCGCTGGAGAGATTGTCGAGCCCGACGACTTCGTGTTTCTCCCGCAGAAGCCGTTCGGACAGATGGCATCCGATAAAGCCTGCGCAGCCTGTGACCAAAACTCGCATTGGCAGCCTCCAGGAGCGCGGGGCGGCATAAACTCATTGGTGCCCCGCGCACCAAGCGTTTCGATCCATTATACTGGCGAGGTTTCGGCGGCACGAGCGCGCTCACAAGCGAGCGCGCGGGCAGCCGTAGAGGGAACTCTATGCGAATCGGCGTCATCGGCAGTGGTTATGTGGGGTTGGTCACGAGTGCGTGCCTGGCCGATAGCGGCAATCACGTGATGGCAATCGATAACGATGAGAGCAAGATTGCCGAGTTGTCTGCCGGGCGGTGCCCGATTTTCGAGCCCGGGCTCGAAGAACTGCTGGGCGAAAATCTGCGAGCCGGCCGCCTGCGGTTCTCGACCGATCTCGCGGAGGGGGTGCGCGGGGCGCGGGTCGTGTTCATCGCGGTGGGCACGCCGCCGCGGCCGGACGGGTCGGCCGACCTGTCGGTGGTGGAGTTTGTGGCGGCGCAGATCGGTCGCACGATCGACTCACCTACGATCGTGGTGATCAAGAGCACCGTGCCGGTCGGTACCGGGGCGCGCATTGAGGCATTGATTCGCGGACTGTGCCCGCACACCTGCCATGTTGTCAGTAACCCCGAGTTCCTGAAGGAAGGCAATGCGGTCAATGACTTCCTGCGTCCGGACCGGGTTGTGATCGGCGCTGAAGATGAATCGGCGGGAGATACGGTCGCCGAGCTATACCGCCCCTTCGTGCGCAACAACAAGCCCATCCTGCGAATGAGCCGCGCCGCCAGCGAGCTGACCAAGTACGCGGCCAATGCCTACCTGGCCACGCGCATCAGCTTCATCAACGAAATCGCCGACATCTGCGAGCGTTACGGCGTGGATGTCGACGAGGTGCGCCTTGGGATCGGCTCCGACGAGCGGATCGGGTACCACTTCATGTATCCCGGCATCGGTTATGGCGGAAGTTGTTTCCCGAAGGACGTTCAGGCCCTGGCCAGCACCGCACGGTCGGGCAATGTCCACTGCAGCCTGCTCGAAGCGGTGCACGAGCGCAACCTGTACCAGCGGACGGCCATGGTGCGACGGATCACCAGCCGCCTGGGACCCGACCTGCGCGGGCGGCGTATCGCAGTGTGGGGCCTGGCTTTCAAGCCGAAGACCGATGACATCCGCGAGGCGCCGGCCATCGCGATTATTTCGGCGCTGCTCGAACAGGGCGTGAACATCGTGGCCTACGACCCACGCGCCGAGGGACCGGCGCGCGAGGTCTTCCGCGACCAGGTGGCATACGACAGCGATGCCTACCTGGCCTTGCGCGGCGCTGACGCCCTGCTGATCTGCACCGAATGGAACGAGTTTCGCAGCCCGGATTTCGAACGCATGCGGCGCGAGATGAAGCAGCCCCTGATCTTCGACGGCCGCAATTTGTATGAGCCGGCCACGGTGGCGCGCTATCATTTTGAGTATCACAGCGTCGGGCGCCCGCCGGTTCGGCCGCTCTAGCGGCAGTCATCAGTTCAGTAGGGCGGGGCGCCGGGTGCGATGCCCAAGGTGCTGGGTGCCATGCCCAAGCGCTAAAGCGCGGGCATGCCCGCTTGATTGAAGAGAATCTAGAGAATTCGATGTCTGCCACCGTCAAACTGACCGAACTCCTGCACCAGCACACCGCCCCGGCCGCCG
>JAAYXS010000347.1 GCA_012515775.1 Phycisphaerae bacterium | reverse complement strand
TGTGCGTGGTTGCGCGCCGATGGCGGGGAGCGGGTGAAAGGCACGCTGCCCGGACCGGCCGGAGCGTAGCGCGCCTGAACCGCGCTCGACCGCTCAGCTTTTCACACCCGCCCGGAACGACCCGCGGCGCACCAGTGTCGAAGCCGCCACAGGCATGCGCGTCAGCGGCGCCTGTATCAGTGTTCCGGCCTATTTCGACACTGTCGCGCGCGAGGCGACGAAGCGTGCCGGAGACCTCGCCGGGGTCAAGGTGCTGCAGATCGTCAACGAGCCGACGGCCGGTGGATTGGCGTTCGGGCTCGACGGAGCTGCTCCGGGCGTTTACGCAGTGTACGATCTGGGCGGCGGCACGTTTGACATCACGGTGGTTGAGATCCAGGGTGGCGACTTCCGTGTTCTCGCAACGGATGGCGACCGCGATCTGGGCGGCTCTGATATTGACAATCTGCTTCTGACCTGTGCCGTCGAGGCCTTCAGGGCCCAATACGGATTCGAGATCACCGCGGAATCCGATCTCGTCGCCTACCGCGAAATTCTCGACAAGGTGGAGGCGGCTAAGAAGACCCTCAGCCAAAGCGAGACCGCCAGCTTCGTGATCTCCGCGCAGGGACAGCGGCTGCAGATGGACCTAACTCGGCGGCAGTTCAACGGGTTAGTCGCCCTGATCGTTGACAGAACACGGGAAATTACCTGCCGTGCGCTCGAAGCTGCCAAGAAGAACGCCGACGACATCAAGGATGTCCTGCTGGTCGGTGGCTCCACCCGCATTCCGGCTGTGCGCGAGATGCTAGCCAGCATGTTCGGTAAAGCGCCACGGACCGATGCGAAGCCGGATGAGGCAGTGGCGCTCGGCGCGGCCATTTTTGCCGCCAAGACCGCTGGCGACGCCGGACTGGCCGTCGTCGACACGCAGGGCCAAAAGGTCCTGCCGCCCAGCGTGACGGTCAAGGACGTCACCAGCCACTCGCTGGGCTGTCTGGCCTTGAGAAACGGCATTAGGCGCAACTGCGTGATCATTCCGGCGAATACACCCCTGCCGGCGGAATTGAAGGATACCTTTGCGCTCGTGGATGACAGCCACACCGGGGCCGAGGTGATCATTACGACGGGCCCGGATAACGTTGACGAAAAGGACTGCACGAAGTACGGCAGTCTCCATTTGACCGGGCTGCCGCCGCGTCCCGCCGGCCAAGTCAGCATCGAAGTTAAGTACGGCTACACCGTGGAGGGAATGCTCACCGTCACGATCACCGATCTGATCAGCGGTAAAACCTCGAGCGAGGTGCGGCGGCTCAACCTCAATGAGCAACCATCGGGCGCGGAGCGTTCCTGACCGTAAGTACCGGCGGCGTCAAGCACGTCGCCGGCCTGTAATATGCGGGAGAGTCTGCGATGTCAGAACTCAGTTATCTCGAACAGGTCGCCAGGGGATTGTGCAAGCCCACTGAGGCCGCGATCATGAGCTCCAGCTTGAAACGACGCCAGCACAGCACGCGCTGTCGGAAACCTTCCTTAGCCTATTTCGTTCACGGGCGCGCCACGCCGAGCAAAAACTGGCCACGCGCCACGGAGAACCCGTTCCGGGGTTGCCGAGTATCTCTGCGTCACCCCGGCGAAATAGCCGCGTTGTCAAGGCTGTTCGCCGATCGTTGTCTTTGTGCCGATCAGACCTGGTAGATCAGAATCGACGACCGTGCTGGTACCTTCCGTCCAAAGATGGCGTCCAGTCGCCACTTCCACGTACGAGCGCGTCTCCGCCTTTATCTTTGAGAGAATTGTCATCTGTGCTATGCCGCTGATATCGACCGTTGTCGCCTCGTAATTCGTGCTCTCATTGGTGATCAGAACCGCGTCTTTGCCGTCGAACTGCATCGCCTGATATGGCCGAATCGAGATGACGGGAGGATTCTGTCGCACTCTCTCAGGCGCGTCCTCGGGCACGGAATAGACGGAATTGACCCAGACGCCCAACTGCGCTCCCGTTGCGGGAAGCCGCGCTGCGTCGAAACCCCAGGATTGCGTGGTCACCGTGCCCCCTAACAGCGACACGGAGGCCGCAACGGCTGATTCGATTCCGCGCGAACCTAATGAATAATCAGCAGTGGCAAATGCCTCGTAGGAGGAGCAAGGTGAAGTGACGGGTGATAATACGCTGGAGTATTGCGCGTTTGCAACACCGGGCCCTTGCTCTACCCGCTCGTACTGAAAACCATGCTTCGCTCCAGAAGGGAGCTGCTGCAACACGACGCCATATGTCGTATGGGTTTCCTGGTTACCGCTGAATGCTACTTGTACATTGACATTACCGTTGGCGGATGCGTTCGCAATTTGGTGGCTGCTCTCCAGATACAGGTTCGACAGGTCCGGCAACCCATCTGCCCTCGCTGATGCCACCAGAAATGCACCCGCCATCGTAACGATAAAGCCCCATCAGTTTCCACGACCTCATTGTTTTCTCCCTGTCAGAATAAGTTATACGACGGCGGATTCCACGAACCCGCTCGCTTCCACAGGCGTGACACGGCGCGGAATGCGCCCCGTTTCACGAACTCCTACGATCAACGCACACGTTAGGACCATCATTCCGAACACAAGTGTCACGACCTTGCTCGTCGTTGCGCCCCACTTTTCGGAATAAAGCCACACTGACAGCCCAGCAGCCAACCATGCGAGCAGCACACTTACCTGAACAAGCAACACCAGGAATCGAGCCATACCCCCACACATCTCTCCGGAGCGGTGCACCTTGCTCACAATCACCTTGCTTAGCCAAGCTTGGCTGAGAGCTCCAAAGAGCACCAAGATTCCGAGCCAGAGAAAGAGACCGATACTCCAGCCCTCGCACAAAAGGCCGTAGAGCAGGGCCGGGAGGCTCATTACGACCCATGTTATTGCAAGCACTGCCACCCGCACGCATGCCATTGGAAGATAGACGCCGCGTTCCTTCTGCAGAAACGCGTAGCCCACTTCGATGCACTCGCATTCGGCCGCTAACACCGCCCCTAACAGGATGATTCCGGCATGGGTTCCCAGCTCCCACCAGATGAGCGGTTCGACGCCAGCCGGGTTGTTTGCGCGCAGGATTACGGCCGACGCCCCAAACCCAGCCAAAGGCAGGATCAGGTGCGGCTGTCGAAAGAGGCGCCACAGTTCCCAAGAGACAAGCTTAAGCACGATCCTGGTCACTCGGAGCTCCCACTGTGCGCAACGCGCTGGCCAGTTGGCGGGCGGCCGGGCCGAACGCAAGCCAAGTCGTTACAAGCACGGCGGCCATAAGAAGCAGTTCGCGACCCGCATCCGCCAGGTGAAGCCAGTGACGCAGAATTCGCAGGACCAGGGCGCGCGACGGGTTCTGCAATTCCACGTGAAATCGCCAAGCTAAACCGAGCAGTAACAGGTAGTACGCACACGCGCTGATCCACCGCAGGAGAACCAGATGGCGCGCTTGGTGCGCGCGCAGGCGCTGGGCCACGACCAGCGCTGTGCCGGCGAGTGCGACAAACAGCGCCACCGCCTTTAGTGCAACTACTCGCCCGAGTTCGGCCGCCGAACACGGTCCCATGAAAGGAGCCCAGATTCCGTGCGCGAGCAGAAGATCGAGCACTACCGCCTGGGAAACACCGGCCACCAACACGGCTGCCGCGACCGCGCGCCATGCCCGCGTGCGCGTGATAAACGCGCCCAAAATCGCAGAGCTGGTTAGTGTCGTGTGAACCTGAGCAGCGATCGGGCCGGCGATGAGCAAGACCAGCACAGTGTGAAACAACTCTGCAAAACGCAGCGCCGCTTGAGGGTCCGATTGTGTGACAGCGCCGAGCTGCGCGCGGAGGACCGCCGCCAGACCCGCCAGTGGGCCTAACAGGCACCACACGTACACGCCCAGCGCGCCAATGGCGAGCGCACCTGCCAGCAAGACGCGTTCGCGTACTGCTTCGTGCAAGGCGAGTGCAGTGCCGTAAAGCCATACCCGCAGTGCGTCCCATGTCCTCGGCTCCCGCGTGCCTTCGGCAGGCCTCATGTCCCGCGATCCCGTGAACACGCGTGCGAATCGTCATCTCCGCTGAGCGAAATACCAAAAGAGCTTGCCACTCGTGCGCGCAACTCGGTCAGCGAGATTGCGCCAACTGCTAGTTCGTCGACGAGTCGTCCGTGGTCGATCACCCAAATGCGGTCACATACATCCGCCAGGAAGCTCAGATCGTGAGAAGCGATGACCAGCTTCCGTCCTGCCGCGGTAATGACGCGTATAATCCCTTGTAGCTGCAACCAACTGGGCACATCCAGCGCATCCGTAAGTTCATCCGCCACGACCAGGGGCACGTCCGCTGAAAGCGCGGCGATGAGCTCCACCTTTCGCCGGTTGCCCTTGGACATGCGCCGGCAGAGCTTGTCCAGATGCGCGCCCACGTCGAGCTCCATTACCAGGCGCTCGCGGAGGCGGGCGTCAGTAGCGACTCCGATCAGGCGACTCATTGTCTCGTGCAGGCAGAGGTACTGTTTACCGGTCAATGTCGGCACCACGGCCGTCTGTTCGGGCACGAACGTGGCGAGCGCTGCGCCCGCAAACGGCCAGCATTGCGTTTGCCGACGAACGGCGATGCGTCCACTTGTTGCGGAGAGCATCCCGACCAGGATTCGCAGCAAAGTCGATTTGCCGGCGCCGTTGCGGCCGAGGACTCCGATACACGTCCAATCATTGCCGGTCGTGGCGCTGAAGCCATCGAGCGCGATCGCCGCGCCAAAACGCTTAAACACTTGGCGAAACTCGATCATCAAGGGTCGACACCTATCCACGCGAGACAATGCTTTCGGTGCGCACCTGAGGGCAGGCCGGATCACAGCCGCGTGCGCCACGATCCGGGTAGCCGCCCGACGCACCTTTGCGAAATGTCTCACTACGGGGATCATAGCCTATCTCGTCTGCACCGCACGCGCCTCGTGGCGCGGCGTTACACACCCGTGCGCGGCCTCCACGCCGAACTGGGACGTACCGAGTGATTTCGCATCACGCAACCTTTAAGAACCCGCGCGCGCCATGAAGGCGTCTCATAGCATATTTTTGGCAGCGGTAACCACACAATCCACCCTTCCTCCTCGGCCAGCAGCCGCGCGGCGCGGAATTCGTCCAGGACATCTCTGATTTCACACTGGCTGGCCCCGGCCTCCGCGGCCATAGCGTCGATCAAGACTTTCTCTGACCAGCAGCGCTGCAGGAGCTGGTCGCGAACGCGGCAATGGATCGCGCCGAACTTAAGAACGGTTTCGCAGTCGTCGAAGCGATTGTCGGATACCAGCATGCACTCGCCGTCATCGCGAAAGCTCAACTCTATGGTTCCTCGTTTGTACTTGCGCATCCAGGCGACGTATTGGTGCTGGAAAAGTCCGTACATTACCGCAGTACGGTCGTCGAAGTCACGATAGGGGTTGTCAAAGTAATAGCAGAAGTCTTCGGTTCCCAGGCGGTGCTGCTGAAGAAAAGACGAGCTGAACACGACATCATACCGCCAATGGCCTGTGAGCGGAGCCGCGGCGCCGTAACGCTGCGGCATTTCGCTGATGGGCGCGTACCGCGGCGTCAGAACCGGCATTAGCGCGTCGGGCGGGACGAGATGACTCAACGAGGGCAGCAATCGCAGCATCGCATGGAACTCGTCCGGCGCTTCGGCTTCGCCCGGAAATCCGAAGATCAGGTTGTACGCTGGATAGACACCGTGCCGCATCAAGGTGCAAAGCGCGTAGACATTGTGCATCGCCCGGACGCCTTTGTTCATGAGACGCAACACGTGTGAGTTGAACGTCTCGATACCGGGCTGCACGACGCGAACACCGCCGCGGGCGAAGGCTGCGGAAAGTACTGCACGAAACCCGAATGCGGCGCCGGGCCCGGGTGCGGAACTGTTCCCGGAGGCGCTAACGAGCCTCCGCCGGCAACACCAGTTGGACCGGCCATCTGCGCTGCAGTCACAAGCGGCAGCACGACCACCAGCGCCATCATTGGTATTAACCAACCTTTTTGCATTTCCACCTCCGCAATGACTAGCAGGCCGGGACAGGACTATCAGGACCTCATTCCGCATTGTGCCTCATCTTGCCGCGCCAAATCAAGCCTATTTGCCGGAGCGTGAAAAACACGCTACTGCAAAACGAAGCATGCAATGAAAGCTGAACTGCGCGCGCTCGCGAATTACAGGAAGTGCACAGCTCTCGCGGGCCCGCGAGCACGCCGAATACGTCCACGCGCCGAATACGTCCGGGCCGCGGGGAGATTGTTGGATATCAACGCAGCGTGGCGTTTCGCAGCCAGAGCGAACGGGATCGATTCACTCCGCCGCGGGCGCCTTGGTTCGCGCCGCCGGCAGGCGCCCGTCGCTCCGTCCCATCATCAGGCTCCAGGCCGTGCTGGTCTTTTCTATGCTGGGGTGTTGACGGAGGTAG
>JAAYXS010000346.1 GCA_012515775.1 Phycisphaerae bacterium | reverse complement strand
GCGTCCAAAATCGGCCCCGAATCATCAAATCGGCCCGAACTATTGGAATCACCCCCGGAGCATGCCGACGAAGTCCCTTGCTCCCAACATCGATCCTCGGCATCATCCTGAGAACGATAGCATCTGATAACCAGCCGGCTGCCTTTTGTCAGCCGCCGGTGTGTGTGAAACGGAGTTCGCATTGCCCAAAACCAAATCCAAAGTCACCGCCAAAGCCGGTCAGCGCGACCGGGCCGCCGCCGGCCGCCGCATCATCGGCCTAGCCAAGGAAGTCGCCGGGCGCATCGGCCAGCATCAGGACCCGTACGTCGACATCCCCTCCCGCACGCTGAGCAACGTGCGATTCAACGAAACCAAACGCATTATCGAGTTGCTCGACGGCAAGCAGCGACGTTTCTTCTTCAGTCTGCTCGGCCGGCGCAAGGGCGAGGGCAGCCAAGCCAAAAAATTCATGCAGACCATCCGGGTCGCCGAGGTCTGCAAACGGCTGATCGACAGCAACGACTCAACCAGCATCCGTGATTTGTTCTACAACCTGAAAGTCCCCATTAAGACGCTCGACGGCAAACCCGCGCGCGAGCTGATCTTCGCCGACCAATCCGAAAGCGATCCGATCATCGAGGACATTGAGGTTGCGGTGTCCGCTTTGCGTGAAGAGCTCGGAGTCCACGCGGAAACCAAAGGCGCCATGGTCGGCCCCATGACCATCGTCGACAACGGCGACGTCATCAACCTGGCCAACATGGGTTCCGGCGGCTGGGCCGTCCCCAGCATCGTGGAGCCCGACGTGATCGAGTTCCGCAAGGCCGACGCCAAGTACGTCCTGCTGATCGAAAAGGGCGCCGTCTGGCAACGCTTCAACAAGGACCGCTTCTGGGAATCGCAGAAGTGCATGATCATCCACGGCGGAGGCCAGCCGCCGCGCGGCGTGCGCCGGCTGATTTACCGCATGCACCACGAGCTGAGTCTGCCGGTCTACGTCCTGGTCGATAACGACCCGTGGGGCTACTACATCTACAGCGTGCTCAAGCAGGGCTCGATCAACCTGGCGTTCGAGAGCCAGCGCATGGCCATCCCGGCGGCGCGTTTCATCGGCATGAGCAGCTTCGACGCCGATGAATTCGACCTGCCGTCGCACGTGACCATGCCGCTGACCGAGGAAGACCGCCGCCGCGCCCGCGAAATACGCGAATACCCCTGGTTCGCCAGCAAACCCTGGCAACGCGAGATCAAGCACATGGAGACGCTCGGCGTGAAGCTGGAGCTCGAAGCGCTGTCCAACAAGCACTTCAGCTTCATAACCGAGGATTACCTGCCGCGCAAGCTGAAGGAGAAGCGCTGGCTAGATTGATAACAGCCGGCGGGGCGGAGGGTGCGCCTCGACGCACCTGTTGAATTACGCCGTTGCGATCGCCAGCCGCGCCTCGAGCCCGTCGAGTTTCAACGCCTGCATCTGCCCTTCCGTCGGCGGGCCGAATACGATCGCCGTCGTCAGGCATTCGTGGCCGATTATGCTCTCGAAGCGCTGCACGATCTCGCGCAGCTCCGCCGGCCCTTCCACATACAGCGTGATGCGCGCCTCGTACGGCAGGTCCTTGTCCTTGCGCAGGGCCTGCACGGCATGGATCAGCTCGCGCATCAGGCCTTCCTGCTTCAGCTCGGGCGTCAGGTCGGTCTTGACCACCACCACGCCGGCTCGCCCCTGGGCCGCCGACCAGCCCGGCTTGGCCTGCAGCCGCACCTGAACTTCCGCACTGGTCAAAGACACCGGCTGCCCATCTACGTGGATCACCAGCGTTCCGGTCACACTGAGCGAGCGCCGCGCCTCGACCGTATCGACCGTCCCGAGCGCCGCCGCAATCCGTGGCGCGAGTTTGCCGAACTTCGGCCCCAGCGCCTTGAAGTCCGCCTTGAGCTGATAGGAAACATAGCGATCAGCCTCAGTCGCGAACTGCACCCGCTTAATGTTGAGCTCGTCGGAAATCAGATCGCTGTGCGCCGCGAGCCACTCCGTGTGCTCCGGCCGCGCCAGGACAATTTCAACCAGCTCCAGCGGTTGGCGCACCTTGAGCTTCGCCTCGGCCCGCGCCGCGCGCCCCAGCGACACAATATCGCGCGCCAAATCCATCTCGGTCGCGAGCTTCTCGTCGATCAAGGCCGGATCGGCGGTCGGGTAGTCGCACAAGTGGACGGACAACGGATTCGGAGCTCCAGGGCGCGAGGAATCCGGAGAAGACTTCGCAGCGCGAGCATCTTGATCCCTTGATCCCTCGATCCCTTGATCCCTGTTAGTCCCGGCTGCGCACCCAACAAGGTTCTGATACATCATCTCCGCGAAAAACGGCGTAAACGGCGCCAACAGCTTCGCCAGCGCTACCAGGATTTCGTACAGCGTGTTGTACGCGTCCCACTTGTCCTGGTCCTTCTCGCCTTTCCAGAAGCGCGGACGCGAGCGGCGGACGTACCAGTTCGACAGGGCATCCACGAAATCTTTCAGCCGCCCGGCCGCCGGATAATTTTCGAAGGCGTCCAGCTTCTCGCGCACGCACTTAATCGTCCGGTGCAGCTCGCTGATGATCCAGCGATCGAGTTCGGACCGTTGTGTCGCCGGCCTCTGGCCAGTGGCAGTCTGCTCTTGATCCCTCGATCCCTTGATCCCTTGATCCCTATTGACGGTGAAACCGTCAATGTTGGCATAGATATTGAAAAAGCTGAACACATTGTACAGCCGCAGCAGAAATTCCCGCTGCGCATCGCGGATATTGGCTTCCTGGAAGCGAATGCTGGTCCACGGCGCCTGCCCACTGTAGAAATACCAACGCATGGCGTCTGCGCCGTAGTGATCGAAGATGTACGAAGGCTCCTTGTAGTTCTTGGTGCGCTTCGACATCTTCAACCCGTCCTCGCCCATCACATGGCCCAGGACGATGCACGTGCGGTAGGGGTGCGGGTATTCCGCCGTAGCAACCGGCAGTTGCTCAGCGTGACCATTTGTCTGGCGCTCAAGCCCGCGTGGGTCTTTCCCCTGACCGAAAATCAGCGTGCTGATGGCCAGCAGCCCGTAGAACCAGCCGCGAGTCTGGTCAATGGCCTCGCTGATGAAGTCCGCCGGGAAACGTTCCACGAATGTCTGGATGCTGCCCGGTGCATGCGGGAACCCCCACTGGGCAAAAGGCATACTGCCCGCATCCCACCAGCAGTCGATCACTTCCGGCACGCGCCGCATCCGCGCCCCGGGCGCAAACGGGCTGTCGTACGTCCACGCGTCGATGTAGGGTTTATGAACGCGCAGATGGTCCAGCAAGGTCTCGCCACGCCCCTTTGCCTCAGCCGCGCGAGCTTCCCAGTAGCCTTCGTCCGTCGCGCCGGGCTTGGCCTTCAGGTCCGCCAGCGAGCCGATCGCCTCCATCTTGCCGGTCTTTTCGCACACCCAGATCGGCAGCGGCGTCCCCCAGTAGCGCTCGCGCGACAGCGCCCAGTCGACGTTGTTCCGCAGAAAATCGCCGAACCGCCCTTCCCTGATGTGCTCCGGCAGCCAGTTGATCTTCTCGTTGTTATTCAGGAACTCGTCCCGGAATTCGCTGGTGCGGACGAACCAGCTCTTCCGCGCGTACTGGATCAGCGGGTCGTCCTCTGCCCGCGGGCAGAATGGGTACTCGTGCCGGATCGTCTCCTGGTGATACAGAATGCCGCGCTCACGCAGCTCCTGGATGATCCCCTTGTCGCAATCCTTTACCCACCGCCCGCGATACGCGGCCGGCGCGTCACTCGTAAACGTGCCATCCGGGGCCACCGCGTTCAGCAGCGGCACGGCGTCGAAATCGACAAACCGCCGCCGCTCTTCTTGCAGCAGGTTGAAGTCAACCTCGCCGTACGCCGGGGCCTGGTGCACCAGCCCCGTACCCGTGTCCAGCGCCACAAAGTCGGCCGGCACCACGCGCCAGGCAATGTGCGCCTCGCCGCCCTCTTTCAGGCGCGCCGTTTTGTCTCGCAGCGTCTTTGAATACGAATCAAACGGCGGCTCATAGCGCAGCCCGACCAGGTCGGCTCCCCGGCAAACTCCGACCACTTCCAGCTCATGCTTGACCTTTTCGGCCGTCGCGGCGACCAACGCGCTGGCGATGTACAGGTACTCGCCGGTCGTCTTGTCGCGCACCAGCAGGTAGTCGATATCCGGCCCGACCGCCGCAAAGTGATTGCTGATGAGCGTCCAGGGCGTCGTGGTCCAGACCAGCAATGAAACCTTGGCGTCCGCCGG
>JAAYXS010000345.1 GCA_012515775.1 Phycisphaerae bacterium | reverse complement strand
CTTGTCGCGGCTGTCGGCGACGACCGCGGCCATCACGGCGCCGACGAAGCCGACGCCGACCACGACCACGATTTCGCGTCCTTCGGCGCGGTTCTGGTCGACGAGTTTTTTGAGCCGGGCGAATTCGGCGGGGTATTGCTCAGGGGTGGGCAGGGCGAACTTTTCGCCTTCGGGACTGATGCTGGTTTGGGTGGTCATGCGTTCGGGACTGCTGGTTTGCGTGCTCATGGTCGCTCCCTAATAAGCTCCGTAGAGTTGGGGCAACGTAAGCGAGGAGCGTGTGAAACGCAACGAGCAAACCGCGCGTTCGCGACGAGCGGAGCCGGGGCGTGTCGCCCCGGAATGTCGTCAAAAAGGCACGCTTTCGCCTTTTGGCGAGCCGATCGCAAATCGCGGTTAGCAGAGCCGGGGCGTGTCGCCCCGGAATGATGCCGGCAGGCTTCCTTGTACGGCAGCGTTTACCGTGTCGGGGGCGAACTCCATCAGTCCGGGCCGGCACGGCCCGGCTCTGCTACAGTGCTGCGCGGGTGCTGGGCAATTTGATCATTCCGGGCCGGCACGGCCCGGCTCTGCTACGGCGCGCTGGCGTGCGATGTAGTCGTACGCGATTTCGAGATATTCCCGCTTCCAGATCCACTTGATGCTGCCGCCTTCTGCCCACCACGAATCCCCACCGAATAAGGGCCAGCGCTCTGAGAGCGCTTCACTGAGCCAGCGTTTTAGCCATTTGCGAATAGCCTTCGAGTCGTTCGGACTCGTCAGCAAAACGTGGACATGGTCGGGCTGACAGGCGCAAATGTGGAACTCCCATTTGCCGCGCTGGCAAATTTGTGGGAGCACGGACTCGACGAACGCACGTTGTTCGTAGGTCAGCGCGACGGGCGCGCGGCCATTCGCCTCGCGTCATCGGTACGCCAGCGGTCGTTACGCTCCACGAACGGCTCACCGAACTGGTTGCGCCGGCGGTGCACAGTTTCACGCTCGTCGCCGTGCAATCGCATGCCATACGTCCCGAAGGTAATGTGATATGCGAGTGGGAATTCGGGGCCCATGTTCTTTTCTCCGCGGCGTGACCTATCGGCATTGTACAGGGCGGAGCAGGGGTGGTGCGCCAGTTAATGCAATACAACTGCAGAGGCGGGGCGTGCTGTCCCGGAATGACGCCAGCGGGAGTCGCAATTCGCGGGTTGGAGCAGAGCCGGGGCGTATCGCCCCGGGATGATGCCAGGCAGGCTTCCTTGTGCGGCAACGCTTACCGTATCGGGGGCGAACTCCATCATTCCGGGCCGGCACGGCCCGGCTCTGCTACGTGCGCGCGAATTGCATCATTCCGGGGCGACACGCCCCGGCTCTGCTACGCTTCGCGGGGCTACGGGTTTGCGAGTCTTCCCAGGAATAGGATGCTGCCCGATTGCACATCGCGGATCAGGAAGAGGAACGGGTGATCCGCGCGGAAGACCGGCGGCGGGCCGGGGGCGGCGCGCATCTTCATCACGACCCCCGTCGCGCCGGCGGCTTCGGTGCCTTCTTCATTCACGTCGACGTACGCCTTGTGCAGCACCGCGCCGATATACAGTTCCTGCGTCCCGTCCATGCCCGAAAAGTCGGCCGCGCCCACTCGGAAGGCGAGCCGCATTCCCAGCTCGCGCAGCGCGTCGTCCAGGCGGAATTCCGAAGTCAGTTTGAATTTCGGCAGCGCGACCTGGACTTTCTGCTCGCTGAGTTGGCCGAGCCAGCCGGCCAGGGCCTCCGGCGTCAGCTTCTTTTCCAATTCGGGTAGTCCATCATATTTGCGCGGCAGCAGGATGGTCATGCGCAGACGCTTGCCCGCATACGGCAAATCCAGCGCCTGGAAATCCGGCTGCTCCAGATAGCCGAACTCGCCCGTCTGGTGCATCAGCGGGGCATTCACCTGGCTGCCGTCAGCGCGGGTGAACGGCTCTTCCTTCGTGGATTTCGGGTCGAATTGGGCGGCCCAGTTGCCTTTGAAATAGATGGCGTTCGTCAGCACGAGCTTCGTGGTCGCGTCGAGGACGCCGGGTGGGATGAGGTCTTTGATCTTGTCAGCCGTGTGCTGGGCCACCCAGTCGTTGATCGTCTGGCGGGCCTGCTCGACGGCCTGGCTGAAATCAAGCTCCGCCAAGCCCGCCTGGTAGCTCTGTTCTGCCGTTTTCAAAA
Source organism: Phycisphaerae bacterium (assembly GCA_012515775.1). GTDB lineage: Bacteria > Planctomycetota > Phycisphaerae > UBA1845 > Fen-1342 > JAAYXS01. The sequence continues at coordinate 169 of JAAYXS010000345.1, read as the reverse complement.
AGGCCGGCAGGAATTTGTGGCCTTGCGCGGCCCACAGTGCGTTTGCGATGTGCAGTTTGTAGGCGCGCTGCTCGGCGGCGTCTTGGGGTGGATTCAGTTCATTGAGGATTGCCGCGAACGCCGTGTGCAATTGGTCGGGCGGCAGGTCAAAGTGCAGCGCTTGCGCCAT
>JAAYXS010000344.1 GCA_012515775.1 Phycisphaerae bacterium | reverse complement strand
GTCGGGTATTGCGCCCCGGCCACGAACTCCGGCAGGCATTCCGGCACCGCCATGACGTCCGTCACGCCGCGCCCGTCCAGCCGGCGCACGGCCGCCTCGAGCCGCGCCAGCATAACCCAAGGCAGCGCCCCCGCGTCCTCGATTTCAACGCGGGCGTTCTTGACGCCGAGTTCGGCCAGCGCCTCGCGCACCAGCTTGCGCGTCGCCTCGCCGTACATCACCTCGACCTTGGTCTTCAACTGCAGATCGATCCCGCCGCTTTCGGCCAGCGTAATCTGAACCCAGCAATCAGAGCGCACATCAGTCCCGCGCCGCCCGGCGGTCGCAATGCGGGCCGCAGAATTCGCAATCTCAGTCATGATTTACCTGCTCGTAGCTGTCCGCGGAGTGCGTCCGCGACGCACCTGTTATCCGCAGGGTGCGTACTCAACGCACGTGGCGTTTACGGCAGCGCACCACGGTGCCTCGACGGCGCACTCTGCATCCGCCGCGCCGCTTCGGGCGGATTGCAGCAGTATACCGAGGTACTGCTCCTTTGCGAACACGACCGCCACGGCCTCAACGCCGGCCTCGGCGGCGAGTTCGTGGGTTTGCCCGATACTTGCTTTCAGGCTGGCTCGGCCCTGCCGCATGCAGAGCATGCGTCGTACGTGACCGCTTTGTGCACCCCGTCACAAACGAAGCGGCCGGGAACAATATCCCGGCCGCTTCTCGGAGTTAAGGAAACGTCACTCAGTCCGAACTATTCCGTCAGCCGAAGCACGAACGGATCAATGTCAAACACGTTGATCGAGCCGTCCTCGTTAACATCGGCCGCCGAAATGTCGCAGCCCGGGTAGGCGGCCGCATAAGCAACCTCATCGGTCAGCGCCAGTACGAAGGGGTCGATGTCGAAGACGTTGACGAAGCCGTCGCAATTCACGTCGCCCAGCAGAGGTCCGGGCCCGCAGGCGTTATCGTAGATCCAAATGCTATCCACGCCCGCCTCGGTCACCGAGTTGTTGGGCGTATCGTTAGCCGTGAAGCGCAGCCTGAATTGCGTGGTCAGCGGGACGAAGTTGTTAACGACGATATCGTACTCGACCCACTTGCTACGCGCCGAAATCCGCTCCACCATCACCCAGGTCTGGCCGTTATCGCTGGAGAATTCCACATCCAGATAATCCCGGTCCGGCGGCATGGCGTCGTCGCAATACATCCAGGCCGCGAAGCGCAGGTGCACTTCCTGCATGCCGCTGATGTCTAACGTTGGCGAGAGCAGGTAGGTCGGGCCGCCGTCGACGTCGTAGTTTCCGACGCGGTTATCCGTCACGAAGCACTTGCCCGAGCCGTCGTAGTCCGCAGGCGGTGCTCCCGTTTGGCCGGCTCCGGGCGGGACGCCACGGTCCCAGGCGCCTGACGTAAGGCTGGGATCGGTTTCGACCGTCCAGCCATCGGCGCTTTCAAAATCCTCATCAAGCAGGGTGGTAATCACTGCGACGGATGAAAAGTAAGTGTGCAACGGCGCGTCGTCCGGCAAGCAAGCCGACCCGCCCTTATCCCCAGCAGCGCAGAAGTAATATTCCGGATTGGCGTCGCAGCCCGGCGCGGGCAGCGTAGCCTGGTAAAGAGAGCCGCCCACCGGCTCCAGCGGCGCCGTCAGCCAATCGCCTTTGTCGTACCGGTAGTACAACGTACCCGAATCGGGTACGTACAGCTCACTTGCATTATCGATGCGCACCCTGATCGTCGTCGGGACATCCGGCGGGATGAACTCTGGCGTCCCGTCCGGCAACAACATATCCAGGGCCCGGAACGGCAGCCTCAAGGCCGGATCCCCCAGCAACACCATCTCCTCGAAAATATTGCGGGTGTGGTCATGGACCGGGCCGAATTCCGGATCAGCCAGAATCTTCCATAGCGCCGCCTGCCAGGCTGGGCCGACCTCCCAGATGTTGTCCACAAAGAACGACTGGAAGAAGTACCGCTCCATGCGCCGCGACGACTCCCATGAGCTCGACGAGCCCCACCACACGTAGTCCGAAGCCGACAAGTAGGCCGCCGAGCCCTTGTGCGCGGCCCGCAGCCACGTCTCGCCGAAGCACTCGTCGTAATCGTAGTGGGCCGTGTTGCACGACCAGCCCATCGTCAATCCGTATTTCCCGTCGTTCGTCAGCGCGTTCACGTTCGACTGACTGAAGCCCGGCGAGGACCAGCCGGTCGAGCCGCTGTGCCCAAAATAAACCGTGAACAGCACGCCCTGGTTCACCGCGGCCGAAATTTGAGGCGCACCGCCGCCCGAGCTGGCATAGATGCGCGTGGCGGTGAAGCCGGCCGGCACCAAATACTCGTTGATGATCGAATCATGCAGGGCTGGGGCCCCGGCGGTTGAATCATCCGTTGCCAACATTGCCGCGCGCCGCGCATAGTCCGGATCGCTGAACCCGCCCGATTCGACGCAGATTGTCTTGTCCACCACATTCTGCAGCATGGCCACGCTGGTGACCGAGAATCGCCCGAGGTACATGTCCGGGTACCAATCGCCGGCGCCGTCCATGCAGGCATACGGCAGATCGGTTGTGGCTTGCCGGCTGCCCCCGCCGACCCAGTGCGGGATGGCGGCGCCGGTCGAGCTGCTGCCGCTGGTGTCGCCGACGATCAGCAGATACTCAGGTTGGTTCGGTGTGCCCCACAGACTCTGAATATACGCCTTGATGTTATCGCGGCTCGTGCCGGACGGCACGTTGTAGACCGTCACGTTGAAGCCTCGTGCGGTGCGGTGATTGATGAATTGCGTCAGGGGCGCGCTGCCCACGTAATTTGGAGCGGACACGATCAAATAGTTCTTGTCCGCCACAGCGTTGGCCGTCAGCGCGAGCGTCAGCGCGCTCGCCGCGACCCGGCTCATATACCTACAGGCGGCTCGCGAAGCCTTCATTCCGCGTCTCCTCGCCCCGTTTTTGAACTCACACGATATTCTGTGCCGTCACATCCGACGCGGACGGCCGGCGCACGCGCGACCGTGCCCCTGCCGTCCGCAGCATTCACCTTAAAATAGCACACGCGGCACACAAAAAGCAATCTTAAATCCACGCGGCTTATGACCCGGGCAACCAGGCGCGGCAACCCAGTACGCCTCAAGGCCATGCCCAAGCCCGAACGCACGGCCGGGCACAAGCAGGCATCAATTTAGGGACGCGGTGGCCATAATTATCTTCCCACTCTCGCTTCTGACCCCTGACTCGTGCGTCGCACCTTAGTATATTAGGACCCACAAGGAGACAAACTATGCCCCTGCCATTCGTCGCGATTGGCCTGCTGCTCACCGCCCCGCCCCCGCCTGAGCCGACCCTGAGCCCGGACGCCGTAGCCCGGTTTGCAAACCTGGCACTCGCATGTATTCATAAAGACTATCCCAACAAGATCGCACATGTCCTCAACTCTGACGCCGACGTCGCCCCACCCCGCGAGCTAACTCCAGTATTCTGCGGATGTTACGATTGGCACTCTTCCGTGCACGGACACTGGCTCCTGGTCCGGCTCTGCCGCATGTACCCACAGGCG
>JAAYXS010000343.1 GCA_012515775.1 Phycisphaerae bacterium | reverse complement strand
AGTGCCGCTACGGTTACCCGCGTCTGAGTGGCGCGGGGTCGGAGTGGAGGATGCGGTGCCCGGGCCAGAGTGGGCCGGGCTACTGCATTTATGGGACTATGCGTGTGCAAGTCCGGCTGTCACCAAGCTGCATGGCGCTTTGCAGATCGCCCGTTTGACGGTTCGCGTCAAAGGCGGCATGCTCGCAGGCGATGGCGTCGCTAACCCGATTGTCTCCGGCAAAGATCAACCTCACGCTACGTGTGACCGGCCTGCGCCCCGACGGATTCCACGAAATTGAATCGCTGGTGGCGCTGGTTACGCTGCACGACAGCATCACAGTCGTGCGGCGCGCCGACGGCAAGCAGGTTTTACAGTGCGATGACCCGCGGCTGCCCTGCGACGAGCGAAACCTCGCACTGCGAGCCGCGGCCGAACTGGCCAAGGAATGCGGCGTCACAGGCGGCTTTGAGCTGGTGCTGCAAAAGCGGATTCCTATGGGGGCGGGTTTGGGCGGTGGCAGCTCGAATGCGGCCACGACGCTGCTGTTGCTCGACGAACTGTGGGGGCTGCATTTGTCGCGTGAGCGGCTGACGCAGATCGGGGCACGCGTCGGATCGGACGTGCCGCTATTTTTGAATGGGGCGGTGTCGATTATTCGCGGGCGCGGCGAGGAGGTGGAGCCGGTGGAGGTGCCGCTGGCGGGCTGCGTACTGCTGCTGATGCCGGATTTGCACTCGGCGACGGCGGACGTGTACCGCGCCTGGGATAGTCTGGCCGTACATCCGCCGCGCACAGAGTTGAGCGAAGTGCTGACGCGGGTCCATCAGCCGGCGGAATTTTCGCGAGTGCTTTTCAACGATCTGGAGGAGGCGGCGCTGCAGGTTCAGCCGGAGCTGGGCCGGCTGGCAGGGGAGCTGCGCCGCATTCTGGCGTGCCCCGTACACATGACGGGGTCAGGGGCGGCGTTTTTCTGCGTGCTGGAGAGGACGGAGGCGCGGAAGGCCGCCGACGACATTCGCGCCGCCGGCTTAGCGGTGCGCGTGGAGCAAGTTGATTTCGTTGCATCCAAAGGGCGGGCGACGCAGTGATAAGGTGATAGAGTGATATAGTGATAAAGTGATTCCGCAGGCCACCCTTTATCACGCTATCACTTTATCACCTTATCACTAAACCGTTCTGCCGTTGGCTTCTATTGGCCGAAAAGTTGTCGCCAGATAGCCGGCCCGTTGTCGGCGAAGACGAGTGCCGCGCCCATTAGCGCGCCGCCCGCAATAATGCCGGATGCGACCGGAATCGTGTAGGTCTCCGCCCATTTGGGCCATTTGCGCTCGAGCAACAGCGCCGCCAGCGCGCCCAGGAAGAACAGCACGCTATTGTAAAACGGGAAGGTCCAGGCCAGCCCGACGCCTGAGGCGGAAGGGATAAACTTGCGGTACTTCGGCAGCAAGCGCTCCAGCAACGGGAGCGCTACACCCACCAAGCCCCCGATTACCATCGACCATGTTTTCACCGGGCCAAGCGCCGCCAGGCCGTCGCTCAGGGCGACCGCCACCGCCCGCCAAGTTTGCGCCGAAGGAGCCGGGAATCGGTCCGTCCCGAGCGCCGTCGCATCCGGCACCATCAATTGGAAGCCGAGCACCGACACCAACGTGCCCATGAAAATGCCAGAAAACTGTGCGATGAACTGTCTGCGCGGATTGGCGCCCAGCAAGTAGCCGCTCTTAAGATCAATCAGCAAGTCGCTGGATGAGTCCGCCGCCCCGGCCGTGACACACGCCGTCATCAACGTGACGTTCGCGCTGCCGGGGTGAATGGCCCCGAAGGTGAGCTGCGTGATCTGGCCCATCGCGCCCACCGGCGTAGTGTCGGTTTCGCCCGTGACGCGGCAGGCGACGAGCGCCAGGGCAAACGACAGCATGACGGCCACCACCGTAATCCAGACAGGAACGCCGAAGGTCGTCCAGGCCAGATAGGCCAGACCGGTTAGGCCGACCAGTTGGCCGATGACAAACCAGGAGGCAGGCGTCTCGATCCGCTGTAATGGGTCATCGCTTCTGCGGCCACGAGAAAAGATCATCTGCCCGAACCCAGCGAAGGCGCGCAGGGCGCTGCGCCACTGCAACGCGAACGAGAGCAGCCCCGCCGTGACCATGCACGAGGCACCGCCCCAGAGTGTCCAGTTGATGAGCTCCTTGTACTGGCTGCCGATGATCGTTCCGCCCTGCGCCATGTAGTGCTGCAGCAGCGGCACGAAGATCACCCAGCACAGTACGCCGCCCACCAGCATGCTGGTGCTGATCCGAAGTCCCGTGATCGCGCCGGCTGCAATGAAGATCGGGTCCCAAACGAAACTGACCGTCCGACCGACCCAGCTCGTACCCAGCGCGGCCAGGTTTGCCCGGCTCAGAATCTCCCCCAGGGCGAACGGGCCGAGCTTCTCGCTGATCAGGTGCAACCCATCGCACCAGAAGTTGTTAAGCGCGCTGAGCAGGCCCGCCAGGCCGAGCGCTTTGGCGGCCTTCATCCCGCCGCCGCCGGTCGAGTGCAAGGCGCGGAGCGTCTCAGCCGCTGCGACACCGCTGGGAAAGCGCAACTGCTCGATGTTGATCATCTGGCGTTTCATGGGGATGGCCATGGTCACGCCCAGGACCGCCAGGAAAAACACCCACGCCATGAGCGTCAGCGTGGGCAGGCTGTGACCATTGATGAGGATGTATGCCGCGATGGCCGAGACGAGCGTTCCGCCGGTGGAGTAGCCGGCCGCGCTGGCCGTGGACTGCATGCAATTGTTCTCGAGAATCGTCATGCGAGTGCGGGCCAACCCAAGGCGGTAGAGGGTGGTCCAGATGGCGTACGAGAGGATGCAGGCAGTGATGGCGACGCCGATGCCCCAGCCGGTCTTCAGGCCGATGTACAGGTTGGTCAGCGACAGGATTCCGCCCAGTACGGAACCCATAAGAACGGCCCGCCAGGTGAGCTGGGCCATCGAGTCGCCGCGGTTTTTATAGACCTGCTCGTACCACTGGCGTTCGATTTCCTCTGGAGAGCCAGTGAAGCCGCTCAGGGGGAGCGGTTTTTCGAGTTGATCACTTTGGGAGCGCTCACGCCCAGAGTCCTGCGGGGGCGCTGCGGCGGGCGAGGCGGTTTCGTTCTTCATACGCGATTCAACCTGGCGCTTGTGTCGAAGGGGCGATCTCGTGGCTCCGCTGCGCGTGTGGGGGGCCCGGTTCTCAAAGCGGTCTGGTCCGAGGCGGCGCGCTAGTGGCCGGGCGGGATTGTGGGCCACTGAGGAGCGGGTGGCAAGGCCGGGCGGTTGAGATTGCAGGTGTGAAAGCCGAACCGATAAATTCTGACTTATCCGTAGGGCACACTGGACTTTGTCCGGAGACCCGCATTTGATTGTTTGTAACGCTTCGCTTCGCAGCAGGCGCGTTGGCTGTTGAAGCGAGTCGGTTTCGCCACGCTGGAGATAAACGGACGTTAAGAATTCCGTCCCCGTTGGTCCTGAAAAGAGAGCGGAGGGGAAAGAAGTAGTCCTGAGCCGGTTAACGTGCGGTCAGCACGTAGCCGGCTCGGGCTGT
>JAAYXS010000342.1 GCA_012515775.1 Phycisphaerae bacterium | reverse complement strand
CGCAGGTGCGGCAGGTGCCGTCTGAAACGAGGTAGATTGTCGGCCGCGATGTCGGCGGCAACGCATCTGCCATCAGCCAAACTCCCTAGCCGGCATCGTACAGCGTGCGGGAGCAGTTGTAACCGGCCAGGAACCGGGCAGGAGCCGGCCAGCCGAGCCCCGCGGAACTTGAATAAGCCGCAAACCCGTGTTAGGCTTTTGTTCCCTTGAGGGCGAGCACATGAACGCAACCGACCATTTCGACGGGCTTTTCTCAGCATTTTGCGGCGTGCCGTCGCCGCTTCGCTGGCAACGCAGGCTGTTTGCCGGTTTCGTACAAGGCCGAGTGCCACAGATATGCGACCTGCCCACCGGCCTCGGCAAAACCTCGGTCATCCCGATCTGGCTGATTGCTCTTGCGCACTCTGCCCAGACCAACGGTGCCTCCCGCAAGCTACCACGGCGCCTCGTCTACATCGTCAACCGGCGAACCGTTGTCGATCAAGCAACTGACCACGCCAAGCGTCTGCTCGCTTTGATCTACCGTTCGGGGCAACTCGACCATATGCCGTGGGCCAGTGACGAGGCAATCGCAGAGCTTGGCCTGTCAAAGGAAGCGCAGGTCCAGCCCGAGCACGCGCCACTGGTAGGCGCACTGCGCAAAACGCTTTCATCCTTGTGCGCCCGCAGCGACGTACCTCCCCTCGCGGTCAGCACCCTCCGCGGCGAACTCGCCGACAACGGCGAATGGAAAACCGACCCTGCCCGTCCAGCAATTATCGTCGGCACAGTCGACATGATCGGCAGCAAGCTCCTGTTCTCCGGCTACGGCGATGGACGCAACGCACGCGCCCGTCACGCCGGCTTGATCGGGCAGGATACGCTGATCGTTCACGACGAAGCGCATCTGTCGCCCGCTTTCTCACGCTTGCTGTGGACGGTAGAGCGCGAGCAGAGGCAAGGGGGTGATCCCCGTCCAATATCTGTTCTCGAATTGACCGCCACTTCCCGCGACGACGCTGAGACCACAGCCGTACGGCAGGCGGTATGGTCGCTCCGCGGCACCGAGGGCGATCCCGTTTTCAGCGTAGCTGCTGAGGACGGCGCCGACTCTGTCGTCAGGCGCCGCCTCACTGCCCGCAAGAAATTGACGGTTGAGGCGTGCGATGGCGGCAAGGGCGAACTGATTCGCGCGATTACTGCCAAAGCGCTCACTTATCGCGATTCGAAAGCACGCGTACTGGTTTACGTCCGGTCGCCTGAAGACGCGAAAGAGATCGCCAGCGCTCTCACGAACGCCAAAAGCGGTTTGGGACCTGACGCCGAGCATCGGGTAGCGTTACTTACCGGCACCATTCGCGGGCATGAGCGCGACAAACTCGCCGCCACGCCGCTTTTTCGGGAATTCAAATCGCGGGACGATCGACCGCCGCCGGAGCAGACGCTGTATCTAATCTGCACCTCTGCGGGCGAAGTGGGCGTTGACTTCGACGCGGATCATCTCATCTGCGACCTAACGACTCTTGATAGCATGGCGCAACGTTTTGGGCGGGTGAACCGAATGGGTGGGAAGGAGCGTTGCGCAGATGTCACCGTCTTCCGAGGCAGCCTGGACGCCAACATTACAGAGAAGAAGAAGGAGGCGGAGCTGCTCGCCTCGGCCATCGCCCAGACCGCCCACATCATGGAAAATGTCGCGGCTAATGGCCGCGACGTGTCCCCCGGCGCACTGGCCGAGATACTCTGCTCCTCTGATGCGGCTCCAGCATTGTCGCCCCACCCTATGACCCTTCCGGCCACAGATATTCTATTCGACTCGTGGGCGCTGACGTCCATCACCGGCGTGCTTCCCGGGCGGCCGGAAGTGGGAACATATCTGCACGGCACCAGCCAGTACGATCCGCCCGAGACCTATATCGCCTGGCGTGCGGAAATTAATGATCTGGCGCGGGTGGGCGTTACCGAAGACGATTTGGCCGAAATGCTCGAGGTGTTCCCACTTCGCACGGCTGAACGTCTCAAGGATCGCGTCGACCGCGTCCAGCATGAACTGGAGGGCATTGCCGCCCGACACCCGGACGCGCGCGTCATCCTGATCAGGGATGGCGAGCCGCAATGGGCCGCGCTTGGCGATCTGGCGCCCACGCAAAAAGCAGAAAAGGAGAGGGCGCGCCGCATGCTGGCGTATGCCACGGTGATTCTTCCTGCCGAAGTAGGAGGGCTGCGCAGCGGGATGCTTGACGGGCAGTCCGAGGAGCCGGTCTTGGACGTGGCTGAAATTTCCGGGTCGGGTCAGGTGGCGCGCCAGCGCGTTCGCGTGAACCAAGAGGCTGAAGCCGCCCTCTTGGGCGGCGAGTTGCTGGCAGCGCCGTTCAGGTGGGTAGTCCGTCTGCGGGGGGCAGAAGACCCTGACGAGGACGTTTCCGCGGAGACGATCGAATACCGCGTAGCCAAAGGCGAAGACGCCGAACCGGGTACGCGAGTCTTGCTCGCTGAACATTTGGGCGCAGTCGAGACGCGCGCCCGCAGCATAACGCGGGCTCTGCGTCTGCCAGGCGATGTTGCGGAAGCGGTGGGGCTCGCGGCGCACTGGCATGACCGAGGCAAAGCGCGCGAGCGTTGGCAGCGGTACGCCTGCAACAAAGACCTCGACCAGCCCTTAGGCAAATCCGGACGCTACGCTAATCCGCGCGTGCTGGGCGGCTACCGGCACGAGCTCGGCTCGCTCCATGAGGCTTCAGTCGACACCGAGATCGCGGTGCACCCAGAGCGCGACTTGATTCTGCACCTCATATCCGCGCACCATGGTTGGGGTCGCCCGCACTTCCGCCGAGAGCCGCGCGGGCGCGCGGACGACCCGGCGCGCACGACGGACGAAAACCAGCGCGAGATAATCGAAGCCGCTCGCCGTTTCGCGCGCGTTCAGCGGCGCTTCGGGCGTTGGGGCTTGGCGTGGCTGGAATCTCTCCTGCGCTGCGCGGACGCCATTGCATCTGACCTGCCCAACCAGCGGGGTGAAGTATGAGCACGCATGAATTCGAACTTGCCGTACACGCGGCCAACCCCGGACAGTTCTTTGCCTGCTGCGGACTGTTGGAACTAAGCCACCGGAAGTGGCCGGGCAGTGAGGGTTGGTTTGAAGATGGGCGATTCCACATCGCTTGCGGCGGAACGCTTGCGGAACTAGGCGCCCAAATCTGCGCCGCAGCCCCGCTCCAGCTCGACCCAGATGACGATATGACTTCGCCGCTTTTTCTGCCCGCTCCGTTCAACCTGCGCCTCGACTGGTGGAAGGACGGTCTGGGCGGAGGAAGCGATTTCAAGACCTGGGCGGGCCAGCAGAAGGTGGTTCGCATTGCCGCGGCCATGCACGCCGCGCTCGGCGCCGTAGCCTGGTCGCCAGACGAATTGCTCAATAGCGGCGCGATCTTGTACGACATTCATGACAGCAACAGGCCGGTCGAGCCGTTTTACTTCGACTGCCGGCGGGCGTCCCAAGCTCACAGCCTCGATGTGGGCTTCTCGGCTGACGCTCACAATATGAACGTGCCGGTTTACTCGGCCGTCGAGTTCATGTGCCTCATCGGGCTCGAGCGCTTTCGGCCTAAACCGCGTGACGACCGACGTTTCGAGTACCGGACGTGGACTTGTCCGCTTGCGGCACCGTGCGCGGCGCCTGCTGCGCTTGGGGCTATTCCTCTCCCTGGGAGGTCGTTCGCATTTCCCCTTTTGTATCGCACTAAGTATCTCAAGGGCTTTCTGCCTGCCATGAAATTGGAGAACAACTATGACTGACCTTCTTACCAAGTACGACCACTGGCTCGCGGACGACGGACCCGCCGCACTAGTGATTCGTGAGAATCTGATGCCCGTCGAGGGTCGCGACGGCGTCCTCTTCCCGGCCACGTTCGCCGCAGGCGAAAATTTCCCCGGTGGCTACAACATCGACGGTCCACTGGATGGCGAAAACATCTGCCTCGTTGACACCGTCGGTTCACAAGGTAACCGTATAGAACCCCTATTTGCTACAGGCGAATACGCGAAGCTGGTGCCGCAGATAGTGGTCGCTGCCGGAGAAACTAGCGTTAACGTATTGCTGGCCGGCCATCGCGCGGGCGACGCTCTCGTTCGTTGCTCGGAGCTTCAGGAAGAGCTGCGGCAGGCTTTCAAGGCGGTACAACGGGGCGATGCTACGCCGCTCGCCAAGATCGCCCCGACGTCACTGGTGTTCG
>JAAYXS010000341.1 GCA_012515775.1 Phycisphaerae bacterium | reverse complement strand
GCATTCTGCAGATTGACGCTTTGGGCCTGGACGCCCTGGATCGCGCCTACCTCACCACACTGATCAAGCACTACGACGGCGGACCGGCCGGCATCGAAGCCATCGCCGCCAGCATGGGCCACGAACGCGACACGCTCGAAGACGTAGTCGAACCCTACCTGCTGCAAATCGGCTTCGTGGTCCGCACGCCGCGCGGCCGCGTCGCCCGCCCCGCCGTCTACCAGCACCTGGGTCTGCCCTTGCCAGCCAAAGCGCCCGATCAGCCGGGCTTATTTGGCTAACGGATAGCGGCTTACGGCCAAGTCTTACGCCCCACGCGCAGACCCGCCCGGCCGCTTAGAAGGGGCAGCGCCGGCCGCGCGCAGGTCACTCGATCCGAAGGCGCCTGCCACGAAGGCCGCCCCGTTCGGCCGCCGCTGTCACCTGCGTTCGTCGTTCTCGCCACAGTGGTCCGCTGCACTGCTCTCCCCATACGGTGCGTCGTCTTTCAGCTCGCCCAAGGCCACCAACGCCAGCCAGGCCGCCTTTTGCTCCGCCTCTTTTTTGCTGGGTCCCCAGGCGCTGGGGAAGTAGCGGCTGCCGATGGAGACGGCGACCTCGAAGCATTTGGCATGGTCGGGGCCTTTTTCATCCAGCAGCTCATAAGACGGCGTCAGGCCCTTGACGCGCTGCGCGTATTGCTGGAGCTGCGACTTGAAGTTGAATTGATGTTCCGATTTTACGGCTTCGTCGATCTCGCGGTTCATGTTGCGCAGAATGAAGTCGCGGGCCGTATCGAAGCCGCCGTCCAGATAAATCGCGGCGATCAACGCCTCCAGCGCGGCGGCCGCCAGCGAGCGCGGCATGCGGTCGCCTACTTCCATGCCTTGGCCGCAACGGAGAACCTCTGGCAACCCTAGCCGGCAGGCGACCTGAGCGCACGTTCGCCGCGACACGACCGCGGATTTGATCTTGGTCAGGTCGCCTTCCATGGCCTGTGGCAGTCGCTCGAACAGCGCGTGGCATAGGACCAGGCCCAACACCGCATCGCCCAGGAATTCCAGGCGCTCGTTGCTGTCGGCCCGATGATCGGCCAGCGAGGCGTGCGTAAGGGCGGCCTTCAGCAAGGCAGGGTCGTTGAAACGGTAGCTAATCCGTTGCTGGCAGATTTCCAGCACACCATTGACGTCAGACATGCTCGGTTACTCGCAGGACCGATGACGCAGACCGTCACAAGGCCCTTGGGGCGATGTGCGTCAGCGGTCGGTTACAAGGCGCGGGGCTCGGCGGGCACCCGCGCGAGATTCTGTAGTTTAACATATCCGCGGACGAAATAGAACCGCTTTTGCCTGCCGAGTGGGTTTGGCGGTATAAATGTTCGCCTTGAATAAACCCGCTGCTCCCGCGGCAGTCCTGGCGCCCGTGGCCGTTGATCAGCCAGAGCGGTCGCTGGTTGAACATCGGCACGCCTCACGCGGTATAATCACGGCCATGAGGCGGAACGGCACCAGAACCACTATTGAGCCCACGATTTGCGAAGCTATCTCGTAGGCTTCGATAAATCGCGGTAAGTCGTTGCGGGAGCCGGACCAACGCCGCAAGCGCCCGTAGCTCAGCTGGATAGAGCAACGGACTTCTAATCCGTAGGTCGCACGTTCGAATCGTGCCGGGCGCGTTCGTTCTTGCTAGGAATTGACAACTCTCGTACTACTTCCGCCCGCGAAACGCTTCCTGCAGCATGGCGCGATTGGCGAACTCAATCTGTGAACCCGGCGCCAAGCCGCGCGCCAGACGCGTAACTGACACACCCGTGTCTGCGAGCACGTTTGTGATGTGCAGCGCCGTCGCGTCCCCCTCCAGCGTCGGATTTGTCGCCAGAATTATCTCATTCACGCCGCCGGCCCTGACACGCTGCACCAGCGCTCCGATCGTCAGGTCCTCCGGCCCGATATCGTCCAGCGGGGCAATGTGACCCATCAGAACGTGGTAAACGCCGGTGATCAGGCCCGTGGCCTCGAGGTTGAGCAAATCCTTCGGCTGCTCAACCACTACGATCTGACTCTGGTCCCGGCGCGGGTCCGCACAAATGTGGCACAACTCGCCTTCGGCCAGATTGAAGCACCGCGAGCATGGCCGCAGCCGCTCCTTTGTGGCGATAATGGCGTCGGCCAGCGCGAGCGCTTCCTTCCGCTCAGCCTTCAAGATGTGAAACGCTATGCGTTCGGCCGAGCGCGCGCCGACGCCCGGCAGGCGTTTCAGTTCATCCATGAGCCGCTGCAGCGGCCCGGTCGAAGGTTCCCCCGCCATCAGCTCCACTCCAACATGGCATGACTCGCGTTCAGATTGCCTGGCGAATCCGCGTTCAAGTTCCCTGGGGACCGGCGTTGCCGCCGCCCAGCATGCCCATCAGGCCGGACAAGTTAATGCCGCCCATCGCCTGCTCGACCTCTTTCTGCGCGGCCTGGCGGCTGATGCGCACGGCATCGCGCACGGCCGCGACCGCGAGGTCCTCCAGCATCTCTACATCGCCGCCCTGAACCAGCGCCGGCTCGAACTTCATTGCCACCAGTTCGCCGCGCCCGTCGACCGTGGCCTTCACTTGCCCGCCGCCGGACTCGCCGGTGAAGCGCGCCGCTGCCAAACGCTCGTTCACTTCGGCCATGTTCTGCTTGATTTGGCCGGCGTTCTTCATGAGCTGTGCGATTTGCCCGAGGTTGCCTATGTTGGGGAACATTAATCACTCCGTGACTTACTATCCGGGGCTTTCCATCCGGCCGCTGCCGAGGCGCTCTAACCGGCCCTATCCGGCGGGTGTTTGAGTGCGCCGGTCGACATATTCCAGGTTTCCGTCAAACAGTTCCATCACTTGCCGCACGAGCGGATCTTGCATGATGCGCGCCCGGTCGGCGCTGGATATCCCGCCGCCCAGCGACCGCGGCTCGGGCGGTCCCGCCGGATCATCCGCCGCCGCATCTTCGGGATGATAGTCCTCCGGAATTTCGACCGGGAAGGGCTGCTCGTCCCACTGCGGCACTTCTGCCGTCGCTTGCGGCGTGCGGGACACCGGCGTTGCGTCGCTTTTCCAGGCGTCCCTTCGGGGGACCTGTGGCTTTGGCAGCGGCGCCGCACCGCTGCTCCGCTGTTGCGACACCGGGCCCACGCCAGCGCCATACGCCGATGTGCCGGGAGCGGAGGAGTTGGCCTTCGGCGCGCGAGAGTCAGCGGCTACCGCCCGCTCGCTGACTGGCGGCTTTTTTTTTTCGCTACCGTCCGCGCTTTCCGGCAATTCCGCCAGCAGCCGCTCGATCGGGGCCCACTGCCGCATCCGCGCCAGCCGCACCATGCACGCGTCCGTCAGGGCCCGCCCCGCCCCGCTGAAACGCACGTTTCGGCGCAACTCCTCCAGCATCGAAATCATCTGCACGTACTGCGACAGCTCGAATTGTCCGCTCAGCCGCACATACTCTTCTTGAGCTCCGGCCGGCAAATCGACCATCGGCGCGTTCACGCCGCACACCCGGACCAGCATCAATGCCCGTACGGCCTCGATGGTGTCGTTGCAGAACACGTCCAGCCCGCGCCCGCCGGCCAGAATCTTGTCAACATCCGCCAAGACCGCTGCCGCATCGCCCGCCGCGGCATCCTTCAGCAATCCGAAAATCTGTTCGTCCTGCGCGGGCGGCAGGATTTCGTCGAGCAATTCGGCCGTCAACTTCGTCGGTGATACTGACAGAAGCTGATCCAGGATGCTTAACGCATCCCGCATCGAACCGTTGGCCAGCCGCGCAATTCGTCGCAGCACGGCTTCCTCAGCCTTGGCCCCCTCGGCCCGCACGATTTCGGCCAGCCGCTTCTCGATATCGGCCGGGCCGATATTGCGGAACACGAACCGCTGGCAGCGGCTCTGAATGGTGGCCGGCACCTTCTGAATCTCGGTTGTGGCCAATATGAATTTCACGTGCTCGGGCGGCTCTTCCAGCGTCTTGAGCAGGGCGTTGAAGGCACCGGTCGACAGCATGTGAACTTCGTCGATGATGTAAATCTTGTAGCGGGCGCGGGCCGGCCGATAGGCCGTGTTGCTGCGCAGCTCGCGAATATTGTCCACGCCGGTGTTGCTGGCCGCGTCTATTTCGATGACGTCGATGTCCTGGCCTTCGGCGATGGCGCGGCAGACGTCGCACTCCCCGCAGGGTGCCGGCGTCGGCGCGTCCGCCTTCAGGCAGTTCAGCGCCTTAGCCAGGATGCGGGCCATGCTGGTCTTGCCCACCCCGCGCGTGCCGGTGAAAAGGTACCCGTGATGAATCCGGCCGCTCTTGATGGCATTAACGAGCGTGGTGGCGATCGGCTGCTGACCGATCACATCCTCGAAGGTGCGGCTGCGGTATTTTCGGGCCAGGACGGTGTATGCCACGGCGAACCTCGCTCAGATGACTCAACGGTAGGTTCCCCGGGCCCTGTTGTCCAGTGGCGGCCCGGGTGGACCGTCCCTGCCCGCCGCTTCAGTGGCACGCCGCGCAAGTTCCGGCTCTAATGGCCAAAAACTTTTTGGAGTACTGAAGTGAAGCAACACGATCTCGTCGTCATCGGCTCCGGTCCGGGCGGCTACGTCGCCGCGATTCGTGCCGCTCAACTCGGTCTGAACGTCGCCTGCGTCGAAATGGAAACGGCCCTCGGTGGAACCTGCCTCCGCGTTGGCTGCATTCCCAGCAAGGCCTTGCTCGAATCTTCCGAGCGCTACGCCGCCGCCCGGCACTCGTTGGCCGAGCACGGCGTCAAGGTCGCCGGCGTCGAGCTCGACCTGTCGGCCATGCTCAACCGCAAGGAAAAGATCGTCTCCGGCCTGACCAAGGGCATCGAGGCCCTGTTCAAGAAGAACAAGGTTACGCGCTACGCGGGTCGCGGCCGCATTGCCGGGCCCGGCCGCGTGGTGGTTGAGCCGCTGGCACCGCCGCAGTTGGCTGGCGAGGGTGGGGTGCCGTCGGTCAGCCCTGCGCCGGGCGGTGGGCTCGAGGAAATCAGCGCGAAGAACATCATCATTGCCACCGGCAGCCG
>JAAYXS010000340.1 GCA_012515775.1 Phycisphaerae bacterium | reverse complement strand
TCTGCCGCACTCTACAGAAACTGAAATGCCGGCGCGGTGCCCGTACGAAGAGGCTTTGCTGCCGCTGGCAGAGTTGTCGGCTCCGCGGATGGTCGATCGCAGGCTGCTGGCGGCGTGGGAAGCGCTGCGGCGTGTCTCCGTGCTGAATGAAGAAGTCGCGGCGAACGTTCTCGGCATTCTGGCGTGCACGTTGCCTGACCCCTTGGCCGACACCACCCTGGTCGGCCCGCTTGAACTGGACGACTCGCCGCCGCGCCCGCGGGCAACTGCGGCCCATTCGCGCGCTTATCGCGGGACGATTTACAAGCCTCCCAAGCGGCGCAAGCCACGCGCGCATGATCTGACCGGGCATTTGTGCGTGCATTCGGACGAGGCGGACATTCTGGCGAGACTAAAGCCGTTCTTGCCGGCGGCACTCGAAAACCTGGAGCGCACTGGCCGCAGGAGGTGGCCGCGACACTTCGCGCGCACGCGTCGAGCGCGCTGCGGGCGTATGGGCAGAACTGGTCGCGCGAAGCGGCGGAGCGCATTTCAAGTCTGCCGCCCGGCCTGCGGCGTTATCTCCTGTACAGTCAGCGCGGCCAATCCTGGCGGCAGCTTGCGCGGGTGCTCGAATTGTGGTGGGGTTTGGACTTGGAGCGCGAGGCGGATTTGCGCCTCTGCGTGGCCTTGGCTCTGAGCCGTTCCGCTGGACGCGCGGGAATCGAGTGGTGTGCCACGGTGCTTCAGGTAGCGCCTGCGCGGCGTGTGCAGTTCATGGAATTGTCGCTCGAAACCGGGGCATATCAACGGCAGCCTGCGCCGGAGACAACGGCCCAAGTGCTTCAAGCGGACCAGTTGTGCTCGGACAAAGTCTGGCGGCGCAGGATGTACGCCATCTTCCAGGCGGTGACTGCGAAACACGATCTGGCTTATCTGCTGGACGGCTTCCAACTGGCGAACGAGTGCAATTACGAGCCGTTTCGGTTCCGGACGAAAGGGCCACGCGGTACCTCGGTGGCGATCAGGCGGTGGGCCGCGCACGTCGCGCGGGCGAAGCTGACCGCGTGTGCGCAGTATTGGCCGGCGCACATGTGGCAGGATTGCGCGGAGTTTGAGGGGCTTGTCGAGGTGTTGCGCACGCTGCCGCCGGATCAGCTCGATCCTGAGACAGCCTATGCATTCCTGCCAACTTTTCTGCGCGTTCTGGATGACGAAGAAGAAGCGGCGCGAATGGCGAAATGGCAGTGGCTGAGGTCACACATACGGAACTTCTTCGAGCCGCTAACCGCCGCACACCTGAACTACCGGCGAAAGTGGCTGCAGTTGCAGCGAGAATTTCTGTTGCCTGCGAGGCGGTGGAACTGTCTGACTGTATGTCGACGTTCCTCAGTTGCGCGAAGCGACTGTGCCAGCAGCCATTTCGGAGGCGCGGGCACGCCGCATGTGCTGTGATCGCGCTGGTGCGACTGTGGCGCGCGAGGCCCGAAGTCCTCAGACACACAAGCCGCACGACGTTGGAGCAGCTCGAGGCAGCCACGTTCCGCCGTAATGACGGATGGCTGATCGCGGCGGGTTTGGACACGTTGGTCGACGTTGATCCGCTATTCACAGCCGGCGGCTAGGAGCGCGTGCCGCGGGCCGTGCTGCGTACGGCAAAGGTATTGGGTAGTCTCCATTGGGCGGCCCGCGAGGCGTTCGTGCGCTGGTTTGCGCGACATCCCGTTCGCGTGCTTGATCCCGCGGTTGCCGATTGGGCGGCGGTCTGGTCCTGTGTGCGGGGCGAAATCGGGGCCGGCGTGCCGAGTCCGCTGTCGGCGCGCCTGCGAGCCCACCTGGAAGGAAAGCGCACG
>JAAYXS010000339.1 GCA_012515775.1 Phycisphaerae bacterium | reverse complement strand
GGTAGCGGCCGGCGGCGCCAGCAGATCGAGAGCCATGCGCAGCACGTCGCCGAACTCGTAAGTGGCTTGTGAGCGTTTTATCTCGCTCAGGCGCGTGTGGAAGCGCTGTTCGAGGTCAAGCAGCGTGCTCACGAGGGCCGCGGCGGCCGGCGCAGTGTCCAGCAGACGCACGGCTTCGTCGCGGGCCCAGCAGGCTTGCAGGCGGCGCTTGAGCCAGCGCGTCTGGATATCGCCGCAGAGGGCGGCGGCATCCGGCGGCAGGCCGCGCGGCTTGCGGAGCTTGAATGCATCAATCTCATCTAGGACTGCTAGAAGGGCGGCCTCTTGGGGCTTCTGCGTGAGACGCGCGTTCCAGTCCGCGAGGGACTCATGGTAGGGCTGAAGAACGGTGCTCAGTTCGCGAGCTGGGCCAGCGAGCAGGGCGGTCAATTGCTGGTGCTGGAAGGCGCATTCTTCGGCCAGGGCGGCGGTGAGCGTCGCGCACGCGCGGGCGCGGAGTTCGTCGGGGCCGGCGGCGTGGAGGTCGCGCTCGCGGGCCAGCCAGGCGTCGACTTCAACCAGGTTTTCACGGAATTGGTTCAGCTTTTCGACGTGCCGGCGCAGGAACTTGTCGTCGGGGCGGGTCGTGCGCTTAAGCCAATCGCGGGCGGCTTGCGCCAGGGGGTCGGCCGCGGAATAAATCCACGTGAACAACTCGTCCAGTACCTGTCTGCGCAGCAGCCAAGCGTCTTCCTCGCTGAGCATCACGAAAGCCGGGTCCACGCCGATCTCGGCGGCGTGGGCGCGCACGATGCGAGCGCACCACGCGTCGATGGTGCCGATATCGGCACTGTCGACCAGGATTTGCTGCCGGCGCAGGTGGTCGCGCATGTGGGCGTCCGAGGTCTTCGCCGCAGCGTCGCGCAACATCCGGCCGATACGTACGCGCAGTTCGGCGGCCGCGGCCCGGGTGAACGTCACGACCAGTAGGCGGTCGACGGGGCAGGGGTGCTGCGGGTCAGCGATCAGGGCCAGGACGCGGCGGGCGAGGACCTCGGTCTTGCCGGAACCGGCCGAGGCGGAGAGCAGCAGATTGCAGCCGCGGTGGTCGATAGCTTGTTGCTGGCTGGGAGTGAGGTTCATTCGGCGCCCCCTTCGTTTGTGTCGCCGGTTTCGACCCTCGCGGCGAACTGGTCGAGCGTAGGCAGCACGCGTTCGGCGGCCCGGGCGGGGTTGATGAGCGGATCGAAGCGGCACAGTCCGTGAAAATCGCAGTTGCGGCAGGCGAGTTGGTGCGCCTCGACTAAGGGCGATGCTTCGACCCGGCCGGCCACGATGCCCTCGGCCGCCATTAGCAGCGTCTGACGGGCCAAGGCGAGGCGGGATTCCAGCCCATTTTCGCCGACCACGTCGCGCGACTGCGTGCGATCGAAGCTGAGGTCTTTTTTCAGGCGCATGCACGCCACCGGCGATGAGGTCTGCCCGAGCTGTGGATCAAGCAGGTGGGCGGCGCTTTCGATGAACACGCCGCGTGGGCGGTAGAGATACATGGCCTCCTGATCCCCTTCGGCCGCCTGGGCGTATTGTGTATGCAGGACTGCTTCATCCGGGAAGAGCGGGGCGAGGAAAACGCCGGCCAGCGTCAGGGGGTCGCGGGTCGGCAGGGCGGTTCGAATCGCGAGCAAATACGTGAGGACCTGCAGCGCTCCGCCCGTAAGGTACGCGGCGCCACTGAAGGGGCTGATGCTGGACTTGTAGTCGTAAACCAGGACGAGCGTCCGGCCGTCCTGACGGCAGATGTCGAGGCGGTCGATTACGCCGCACAGTCGCACGCGCCGCCCATCGGTCAGCGTCAAATCGAGACCCGGCAGACCGTCCGGGTCTGTCTCACTTCCGAAACGTCTTTCAAGGAGATGCGGTTCAAACTGCCCGCGTCGCCAGCGGCCGGCATGGGCTCGCATGAGTTCGC
>JAAYXS010000338.1 GCA_012515775.1 Phycisphaerae bacterium | reverse complement strand
GGTAGCGGCCGGCGGCGCCAGCAGATCGAGAGCCATGCGCAGCACGTCGCCGAACTCGTAAGTGGCTTGTGAGCGTTTTATCTCGCTCAGGCGCGTGTGGAAGCGCTGTTCGAGGTCAAGCAGCGTGGTCACGAGCGCCGCGGCGGCCGGCGCAGTGTCCAGCAGACGCACGGCCTCGTCGCGGGACCAGCAGGCTTGCAGGCGGCGCTTGAGCCAGCGCGTCTGGATGTCGGTGCAGAGGGCGGCGGCATCCGGCGGCAGGCCGCGCGGCTTGCGGAGCTTGAATGCATCGATCTCATCTAGGACCGCTAGAAGGGCCGCCTCTTGCGGTTCCTGCGTGAGACGCGCGTTCCAATCCGCGAGGGACTCGTGGTAGGGCTGAAGAACGGTGCTCAGTTCGCGAGCTGCGCCGGCGAGCAGGGCGGTCAATTGCTGGTGTTGGAAGGCGCATTCTTGGGCCAGGGCGGCGGTAAGCGTCACGCAAGCGCGGGCGCGGAGCTCGTCGGGGCCGGCGGCGTGGAGGTCGCGCTGGCGGGCCAGCCAGGCGTCGACTTCAACCAGGTTTTCACGGAACTGGTTCAGTTTCTCGACGTGCCGGCGCAGGAACTTGTCGTCGGGGCGGGTCGTGCGCTTAAGCCATTCGCGGGCGGCTTGCGCCAGGGGGTCGGCCGCGGAATAAATCCACGTGAACAACTCGTCCAGTACGTGTCTGCGCAGCAGCCAGGCGTCTTCTTCGCTGAGCATCACGAAAGCGGGGTCTACGCCGATCTCGGCGGCGTGGGCGCGCACGATGCGGGCGCACCACGCGTCGATGGTGCCGATATCGGCACTGTCGACCAGGATTTCCTGCCGGCGCAGGTGGTCGCGCATGTGGGCGTCCGAGGTTTTCGCCGCAGCCTCGCGCAACATCCGGCCGATACGTACGCGCAATTCGGCGGCCGCGGCCCGCGTGAACGTCACGACCAGCAGGCGTTCAACGGGGCAGGGGTGCTGCGGGTCGGCGATCAGGGCCAGGACGCGGCGGGCGAGGACCTCGGTTTTGCCGGAACCGGCCGAAGCAGAGAGCAGCAAATTGCAGCCGCGGTGGTCGATGGCTTGTTGCTGGCTGGGAGTGAGGTTCATTCGGCGCCCCCTTCGTTTGTGTCGCCGGTTTCGACCTGCGCGGCGAACTGGTCGAGCGTGGGCAGCACGCGTTCGGCGGCTCGGGCGCGGTTGATGAGCGGATCGAAGCGGCATAGGCCGTGAAATTCACAGTGGCCGCAGGCAAGCTCGTGTCGCTCGACCAAGGGCGAGGCTTCGACCTTGCCCGCCACGATGCCCTCGGCCGCCATTAGCAGCGTCTGGCGGGCCAAGGCGAGGCGGGATTCCAATCCATTTTCGTCGACCACGTCGCGCGACTGCGTGCGATCGAAAGTGAGGTCCTTTTTCAGCCGCATGCACGCCACGGGCGAGGACGTCTGCCCGAGTTGCGGATCAAGCAGGCGTGCGGCGTTTTCGATGAATACGCCGCGCGGGCGGTAGAGATACATGGCTTCCTGATCCGCTTCGGCCGCCTGGGCGTATTGTGTTTTCAGGACTGCTTCATCCGGGAAGAGCGGGGCGAGGAAGACGCCGGCCAGCGTGAGTGGGTCGTGGGTCGGCAGGGCGGTTCGGATCGCGAGCAGGTACGTGAGAACTTGCAACGCTCCGCCGGTAAGGTACGCGGCGCCACTGAAGGGGCTGATGCTGGACTTGTAGTCGTAAACCAGGACGAGCGTCCGGCCGTCCTGGCGGCAGATGTCGAGGCGGTCGATTACGCCGCGTAGTCGCACGCGCCGCCCGTCGGTCAGTGTCAGATCGAGCCCCGGCAGACCGTCCGGGTCTGTCTCACTTCCGAAACGTCTTTCAAGGAGATGCGGTTCAAACTGCCCGCGTCGCCAGCGGCCGGCATGGGCTCGCATGAGTTCGCCCACGAAGTCGCAGAGGAAGG
>JAAYXS010000337.1 GCA_012515775.1 Phycisphaerae bacterium | reverse complement strand
CCGAGACAGGCATAGGCACTCGCGCCTTGCGATACAAACAGACGCGCATCCGTGGGGCGGGTCGACCATGATTTGTCTTATAACCTTCGTATCGTCAGGCACTTGCGGTTCCCAGAAAGTCTTCATTAGCTCAGCAACCCACGTCCCGATCCCTGACTAACTGAGCCGTTGGTGCCTCAACGCACACCTGCACCGGAAGAGAATGCTGACCGCATTCCAGCCGGGCATTGCACGAACTGACGTTACACCTCGTGTATACCATGGGCAACCTGCCAAGTCAACGATAAACAGTATCGCACGTCGCAGTGGCCAGAGACGGCGCCGGAGTAGAGCGCCGACTGGGCCTGTCGACGCCGACGCGCCGGTCCGCAGGCCGGATCTCGAACCAGGGCCCCCCACAGGAGTCAAAAAGAAAACGGCCGGTTTAAAAAAACCGGCCGCTTCTCATGTTCAATGTTGAGCAGGTGCGTTGCGGACGGACCTTAGCAGGTACGTCGCGGATGCACGCTGCGCTATTCCTGCCCGACCTCGTAGCGCAGGAAGCGTTGCACCGTCAGGTTCGGCGCTGCTTCGCGCAGCACCTGGCCGACGGTCTTCTTATCGTCCTTAACGAACGGCTGCTCAACCAGCACCATCTCAGCGTACCAGCGGTTGAGCTTGCCCTCGACGATCTTCTCGATGATGTTCGCGGGCTTGCCCTGCGCCTGTTCGGTTGCCAAGCGGCGTTCGACCTCCACCAGCTCGGCCGGAACCTGTTCGCGCCGGGCGCAGACCGGGCGCATGGCGGCGATCTGCATGCAGACGTCGGCCTTCAGGGCCTCCGGGGCTTCGGCGCTCATCTCCACCAGCACGCCCACCTGGGCGTTGTGGTGCAGGTAGTGCCCGATGTGTCCGGTCAGCGTGCCGACGTGCGTAATGCGGATGTTCTCGCGGATGCGGTTGATCGCGTCGTGCATATAGTCCTGCAACTTTCGCCCGGAATTATCCAGCAGCGGCTGATCCAGGACGGACTCCGGCGTTGGGGCGTCAAGCTCCGCGGCGTGCCGCGCGATCTGGGCTGCCAGGTCGATGAAGTCCTTCGTGTTCGCCACGGGCGCCGTCTCACACAGCAGCTCGACGATCGCCGCCCGGCCGCGCTGGGCATCTACGTGCACGGCGATGCGGCCTTCGGTCGTTTCGCGCGCGGCGCGCTTGGTGACCTGCCCCATGCCTTTGCGACGCAGCCATTCAATGGCCTTGTCCTTATCGCCTTGCGACGCGATCAGGGCCTGCTTGCACTCCATCATGGGCAAGCCGGTCTCGTTGCGAAGCTGCATGACCATCGCGGGGGTAATTTCCACGTGATGCTCCTTAATCGGTTATCTCTAAGTGGTTCGCGGGGCCGCCCAGGGCGGGGCCGCGAAAAATTCGCAAGTTACGTTCAGGCCGGGGCGTTCCCCTGAGCCTGGACACCAAAGTCGTGGGCCGGCTGAGCTTCCGGGGCGGCGGGCGACTCCTCTTCGGTAGTGGCGACCGCCGTACGGGCAGGTTCAGGCCCGCCGGGAGCGCCGTGCCCCATGGGCATCGGCCGGCGTCCGCGGCGCCGCGGGGGCGGCGCGCCGAATTCTGAGCCCTCAGGCTGCTCGGCCTGGGGGCGCGGTTCGGGTCGAGCCTTGAAGCCCTCTTCGACCGCGTCGGCCAGGTAGCGCAGCACCAGCGCGATGGAGCGCATCGAATCATCGTTGCCCGGAATAGGAATGTTCGTCAGTTCCGGGTCGCTGTCCGTGTCGAGCAGGGCGATCGTGGGGATGCCCAGGGCCTGCGCCTCGCGCACCGCGTTGTGTTCCTTGCGAACGTCCACCAGCACAAGCGCACTCGGCAGCCGGTTCATTTTGCGGATGCCGTTCAGGTTGCGCTGAATCTTTTTTAGTTCCCGCGAGAGGGTGGACTTCATCTTTTTCGAATAGTCCGTTTCCCAAACCGGGCTCCCGACCAGCGATTCCAGCTCCTCTAACCGCTGCAACCGCCCACGGATGGTGCGGAAGTTCGTCAACGTGCCGCCTAACCAGCGCTCGCTGACGTAGTGCATGTTGCAGCGCCCGGCTTCCTTTTCGACCACTTCACGCGCCTGGCGCTTGGTGCCGACGAAGAGCACGTCCTCGCCGCCGGCTACCAACTGCGTCAGAAACTTCCTGGCGCGCAGCAAGCCGCGGAGCGTCTCGCGTATATCAATGATGTGAATGCCATTCCGCTTGCCGTAGATGTAGGGCTTCATCTTTGGGTTCCAGCGGCTACACTGGTGCCCGAAGTGAATGCCCGCGTCCAACAGCTCGCGGACCAGAGCCGATGCCAAACGTCACCTCCCAAACAAAAGAACCTGGGCGCGGCCGACACAGGCCGACGCTTGCAGGCGCCAGCGGCGGCGCTCCAACCGCCGGACATTACAGTTTTCGCCCGCGGAAGCGGTTTCCGCAGAAACGATTATGGTACCTTGCCGGGCGGCAGAGAGTCAAGGCGGATAATGGTCACGCCAGGGCGGAACAGGGCGCAGCTACCCGGCGGGCTCGCCGCTACGGGCGCTGGAACGGCGAGCCCAGGCCCGCAAACGGGGTCGCTGGGCCAGTCGTGGCCAAGCCGCCCGGCGGCTGGGGCTG
>JAAYXS010000336.1 GCA_012515775.1 Phycisphaerae bacterium | reverse complement strand
GGCCTGTTCCGCGGTGCGGTTCCAGCCGATGTTGGGCTTGACCCAGACGACGTCGCCTTTTTTTACGAAGCGCTGCATTCCGCCGAGTTCGGCGAGGGCCTTTTCGGTCAGGCGTGCGGCGGGGCTCGTCTCGCCCACCGCGTCCGCGGTCGACATCTCGCCCTTGAAGCGGACGATGGTCATATCCAGGGGCCGGTCGCCACCCCCAGCGGCAGGCTGCCGGCCGGCCGGAGCTGGTTGTCCCCAAGCCAGCTTGCGTGTCCCAAGCGCGGCGACGCCCAACACGGCTGAACGGACGAGAAACTCTCTCCGAGACTGCTCGGGCATGGTTAACCTCCGGCTCCGAACTTCGGCTGTGAGTTTTTACCACGGCGACCGGGCTGCCCGCAACCGAAATCCAGACGGTATCAGAGCAGAGCCGGGGCGGTGCGGCCCCAAAAGAGCAGAGCCGGGGCGTGCCGCCCCGGAATGTCGCCAACAGCTTCCGCATGCCCGCCCCGCCGCTGGGGTCGCCAGAGTGATAAAGTGATAAAAAAAGTGATAAGGTGATAGAGTGATAAGGGGTTGCGCAGATCGCCCTTTATCACTCTACCACTTTATCACCTTATCACGCCGTCACGGGGCACACGGCCCCCGGCATGGCCAATTGCGTTCTACTGCCCGGCAGCCTGCCACTTGCGGCTCAGGAGTGTGGCGGCCTGCGATAGCCAGGCCGTGTCGGGGGCGGCGTAGGGGCGGAATTTCTCAAACAGGCCGTGTTCTTCGCTGTAGAGCAAGGCGCGGTAGAAGCCCAGGCGGTTTGCGTCCAGCGTGTCGATCAGGTGGCTGGAATCGGCGGCGCTCATCTGGAACAGGACGCGGTAGTCGAACTCGCCGACCGACTGCCGCTCCAGCGTGCGCTCGAGCGTGGCCAGCGTGTCCGACCAGGCCACGACGTGCACACCCACCGGCGGCCCCTCGCGCAGCAGCTCCGCGAATTGCTTGTCGGGCGCCGGGGGCTGGTCCTCGCGGTCGGCGGAGAAACTGAACTCTTCCTCACGCCGCCGTAGCATGCGGTAACGTTGCAGGCCGAAAATGAACAGGAAAACGGCCGGGGCGCTCAGATCGTCGGCTTGCACGCGGCGCTGCGTTTCCGCGGTCAACTCGCCAATGGCGGCCGCGACATCGCGCCAAGCGACGAAGCGCGTCTCGTGCGGCAACGCGGCCGCGACTTCGCGCAACTCTGTGATGGGTTGGCCCTTGGCACCCGGAAGGATTGCGGCGCCGCTCAGGCCACCGGCGCCGGTCAGACCGCTGCCGCCGTTTCGGCTTGTGGCACCGGCCAGGGCGCCGGATGAGCTTGTGCCCAAGGCGTCTTGGCGTTTTGAAGGTGTGCCGGTCGATTCGCTCTCCGCACGCTCCTCGGTCGCCGGGCGCACGTCCAGAACGACGAAACGAGCCGCTTGCGGCGGCAGTTGGGCGGCCAGCGAAACCATTGTGGAAGCCATCAGTGCGAGCGCGGCGTCGTCGCGCTGGCCGACGATCAACAGGTTGTCGCCGCTCTGACGGCGGAAGACCGCGGCGGTCGGATCTTTGATGGCGACCGCTTCACCAAGCCACGCTTGCGGGGCAACTGTGGCCATGGCGCCGGCGTGTGCCGTGGCAGCAGCCGGCGATTCCAGCAGCCGGGCCAGTAGACGGTTCTGGCGAATGTCGGCCGGGGCGTTGCCCTCGAAGACGATCGCCGGCTCACGCGTCCAAAAGCGGGCACCCTTCGGCTCGCCGGCCGCCGGTTTGGCTACAGAAGCGCGGGCCAAAGCAATGACGCGTCCCAAGTGCGTGTTGCGGACTTCATCCGGCAAGAACGCGACCTGGAACGGACTGTTGCCGGCGACCAGGCCGCCCGCGTCGTTATAGATGGCTTCGCCCGGCCGCGACAGCAGGCGGGCCGCGACGTTGGTGTCGTCGAGGATGAGCTGCGAGTCGGCCTCGGAGCACTGCAGCGCAATGCGAACCGCCATCTGGCCGACGGTGCTGCGGGCCAGGCCGGTAGAGCCGCCCAACGTTTGCGAGCCGAGTATTACGTGGATGCCGAAGGCGCGGCCTTGGCGCACCAGCCGGTCGAGCAGCACGCCGGCGTCGTGCGAGAGCCGGTCGTCCTCCGTGAAAAAGACCTGGAACTCATCGACGATCAGCAGCGTGCGCGGCAGCACCGCCTTTGTTACCTGGCGGTAAGCGGGCAAATCCTGCACGCCGGCGGCGCGGAACAGCTCGCCGCGGCGCGACAATTCGGCGTCGATGCGCTGCAGCACGCTGACGCCGAACTCGCGATCGCTCTCGATCGCGACCGCGCGGGCGTGCGGCAACGGCTGCGTGACGTATACCTTGAATTCGACGCCCTTTTTGAAGTCGACGAGGTAGAACTCGACTTCGTCCGGGCTGTACCACAGGGCCAGGTTCGTGATGATGACGTGTAGCAGGTTCGACTTGCCCGAACCGGTTTTGCCGGCGATCAGGGCGTGCTGGGCCAAACCGCGGCCGAGACGCAGATGTTGCAAGCGCACCGCGCCGGCGTTTCCGAGCGGAACGGCGACCTCGTTGCGGGCGTCGGCGGACCACAGTTGCGCGGGGGGCGGCACGATCGAGTCAAACG
>JAAYXS010000335.1 GCA_012515775.1 Phycisphaerae bacterium | reverse complement strand
AGGTCAGGCCCGTGCCGTACACGCCGCAATACGCGGCACCGGCCGAACCATGAGCGCTGAACGAAGCCGACGAGCCGTCATCCGCCGTAACGGTGAAGTTGTGCTGCTCGAACGGATTCGGCTCGACATAGAAGTAGAACGCACAGCTCGGCACCGGCAGCGTGATCGTCAGGCTGGTGGCGCCATTGGTCCAGTACATGTCGCCTGTGTAGCCGTGGCTCCAGCTCGCCCAGCCGCTGCCGATCCTGCCGTGATAGCAGGGCGTGCTGAACTCGATCGAGCCGGGAATTGGGCACGGGCCCGCAACGCTGGTCACGTCAGTGCCTGTGGGCGAAGGATCGGCCCGAACGGGGTCATGAGATACGCGCCCAGCGTGTCCGGTGGGGCAGCAGTCCCGATACTGGTGTCGAATTCACGCAGCCGTCCGCCTGCCGTGATGGGTCGAATGACGAGACGCCTCGCGATGCCGGAGGCGGCTGCCGACTGTCTGGCGTTGTTGGGGCTGCTGGCGTTCCGGGCTGGCAAGCCGTCACGCGCCCCGACGTTTGGGCCGCCCGCGGGTGATTGGCGCGCCGAGGCAGTGTTTGCGCCGTGCGCGCCGGTCGCCGGCGCGTTTACGGCTACCGGCGACTGGCCTATCGCCTGGCAAGGCGGATTCTCTTTGATCAAAGCCGAATTTCCGTCACTTGGCTGCAAAGCAGCGCTGCTGAGCAGAGCTGCTGAAGCCACGCCCAAGGCCAACGTTACGCGCCAAAACATCGTTCTTCCTCCTCAGAGCTCTTTAGAAACGTGATTCGCGCCGCTCCCCCCGATTCCCGGCCGAGAGCCGGTGCAAAAAAGGGCAGAGTCAGTATAACGCGCCGGCGCTCGTCCAGGAAAGGATTTTTGACCCGCAGTTCGCCCGTTCAGGCCAGAAGTCGTTAACGCCTATGTGGCGCCGCTACAGTTTCCGGGCCTGATGCCAGAGGTCGCCGCACAGGCAGGAATCCGGACCGCCCGGCACGAGATCACCAAACCGGGGGCTGAATGTCCGCCACTTCTGTGTAGAATGGTCGCAAAATGTACGCCAGCGGCATCATTGTCTGGCTGCGGAAAGTTGGCGGTTGGGGCCAAAGACAGGTCAATCTTCGTGCAGCCTGCAGGGCGGGAGCGTGCCACATGGCCGCCTCCAATGCCAGACGCAAGAGGACCCGAGATCGGAGATCATTGCTCTGCCCCCTCATTTGTCGGGGCCGCTCCTTGACCAGTGCCTACCTGCTGCCACCGACAGCTACATCAGAGCCGGCGCAAATGCACACCGGTATGCTGTGCCGCCGTTGCCGCCACGCACGCCGGGCAGCAAACAAGCTCTGCGGAAGTGCGGGGGTTTCCGCGTGCCACTACGATTCGGGGCATGCCGCCGGAGATGTGCGCGAAGCAAGGTCATACTGGTTTCACTTGGCCGAGAGCATAGGCGGCAGCGCCATTTGCAATGGCGCGTGCTTTTGGAGCCGCCCCGGTAGCCGGTCTGCCGCGAAAATCCGCCTTCCGTCGGCTTCCGGCGCTATAATTTAATGGCGGGCCGCCGACACAGCCGCAAGTACAGCAACGTCAATGGCTTACGATTCTGAAAAACTGCGGGAATTCTTGCTTGCGGGGACTGGTACTCGGCGGCGAGAACAGTATACTAGCGGACCATTGTGTGTGGCCGAGAGAACTACCGGGGAGAGGAACAACTAATGGTTAGATCAACGAAGAAACTGCAATGTGCTCAATGCGGGCGTATGTTTGGAATGCCGGCTCACCTGGGGCGGCACATGAATGCCGTGCATGGAATCGGCAAGCCGGCCCGTGCCGGACGCAAGCCGGCCCGCGGCCGCGGGCGGCCGGCGGGGCCCATGACCCCAGACGGCTTCGGGCAGGCTGAGTCGCACCTGCAACGCGCCAGGGAATCGCTGCTGCAGCAGCGCGCCACGATCGACTCGCAAATCGAGAAGATCGGGCAAGTGCTGGAAGCCCTTTCCTGATACCGTCACGGGCACGTCTGCCGGCGGTGCGCGGTCCGCTGTAGGTGCATCCAAGCGGCCAAGGGGCCTGCATCGCCCACCCCAGACCAGATGACGCAAATGCGAAACCGGCCGCCAGATCAGGCGGCCGGTCCGCATACTTTGCGCCATTTCCAGGCGGCGCCGAGTGGCCTCCCTGGCGCCAATGCTTGCGCGTCATTGGACCGCGGCCATTTGGCTTGCGCACCTCAGCGCTGTGTCAGCAGCCCCACGAACGGGTCAATATCGAACACGTTCACGTTGCCGTCGCCGTTGCAGTCGGCCAGGGGATAGATGCACGCCGGGTAGGCTGCAGCGTAGCCGGCCGGGCCCGAGATGTCGTATAGTCGCACGGCATCGACGCCGGCTTTCGGTGACGAATTGACCGGATTGTCCTTCACCGAGAAGCGGACTTGGACCTGCGAAGTCAGGCTGACGTAATCATTGACGCGGAATTTGCGCATGAACCCATGCGCCGACGCTGGTGACGCGTCCAGGTGGCCCCGCCATCGGCGCTCAATGCGACGTCAAGAAAATCCTGTCCCGGCGCCCGGCGTGTCAGAGCGGCCAGTCCTTTCCCATCCACGTAGCCGCCGTCCGCGCTTTTCATGAGCCAATCGACATACGACATAAGTCACCTTGACCGTTGAGCGGCGCTGACGAAACGCGATCTTCCTACTTCCGGGCTGCCGGTCGGCGAAATCCAGCGTGTGTGAAGCGTTCAACTCTTGGGGTGATGGCGGTGCACGTAAATACTTGGCGCTGCTGGGTTTGCGAGCGTGCCGCCATTTCGAACGTGCGGGCGAGTTGCCGAACCGACGACGCCGCTTCAACACTGCGCCAGACGGGATTCGAACCCGTACTGGGGGGATTTTAAATCCCCTGCCTCTGCCTATTGGGCTACTGGCGCCTGGGCCTCATTGTACCGGACCTGGTCCCGGCCTGCCGCGCTCTCATAAACGCTTTTAGCGCGGGAAATCGGCTCCCGCAATTATACATCCGCGCGATCCGGGACGATCAATACGGCGGAACTGAGAGCGTGCCGCTGCCGCGAGGCCGCGCGCTGGATGTAAACACCGTCGCCAGAGCCGTCGGGAGACCCTGCGCGAGGTGACCGTTTCTTACGAGGAAGGAACATGACTTTACGAACCAAATTGCTCACGTCCAAATTATGCTTGGCGATCATTCCGGTGACACTCGTGGGGGCGGTTTCGTTTTGGCAGGTCACGCGCGCCTTCGACCACTTCGCCACGCAGGCCAACGCCGCCCTGGAGGAAAACAATGAGGCGGCCCGGACCGCGCTAATCAAATCCCAGGAAACCGACCTGGAGCACGTGGCCCAACAACTTTGGAACGCGTGCCTGGTTCAGCAGGGCTTTTTGGAACAGAAGTTGGCGGCTGACTTGAATGTCGCCCGTGACCTGCTGCGCCGCGCCGGCGCAATCTCCTTGGCCGAGGACCGGATTGAATGGCAGGCCACGAATCAGTTCACCAAGGCCACCCAGACTGTGTCGCTGCCGAAGATGGTCCTGGGCGGCAAACCGATCGAGCAGATCACCGATGCCACCAGGCGGGCTCCGCTAGTGGACGAGGTTTCGGATATGGTCGGCAGCACGTGCACGATCTTCCAACGCATGAACCCCGCCGGCGACATGTTGCGGGTGTGCACCAATGTGCAGACCCCGGAGGGCAGCCGTGCCGTCGGAACCTTTATCCCGGCCACCGGCCCGGACGGCAAACCTAACCCGGTAGTCGCGAAGTTGCTCAAGAACGAGCCCTATCGCGGCCGGGCCTACGTCGTCAACGCCTGGTACATCACCGCCTACGACCCGATTGTGAACGAGGCGGGCGAAGTGACCGGCGCGCTGTACGTCGGCATCAAAGAACAGAGTATTGACCAGCTGCGCAACGCCATCATGGCCACCAAAGTCGGTAAGACCGGCTACGCCTACGTTGTGAATGCGACCGGCGATCATCGCGGACACTACGTGATCTCGGAGAAGGGCGAACGAGACGGCGAGGACATCTGGAACTCCAGGGACGCCAACGGCGACCTTTTCATCCAGAACGTCTGCAACATGGCTGTGAACCTCAAGCCCGGCGAGGTCGGCCACTCCCGCTATCCCTGGAAGAACGCCGAAGACACCGTGGCGCGCGACAAGGTCGTCAAGGTGGCCTACTTCGCTCCCTGGGACTGGGTGATCGGTATTGGCGCCTACGAAGACGAGTTCTATGAAGCCGTCAATGCAATGGAGCAGCGCACCCAGGAAGCCGAGGTCGCTACAGCGCAGACACGCCAGGCCGCGCTCGGCTCCGTGATCGGCTGGACCGCCGGCATTGGCGGCATCTCGCTCTTCGCGACCATCATCGTGGCGCTCCTCATCATCCGCAGCATCACGCACCCGCTCAATCGCGCTATCGCCGGTTTGAACGAGGGCTCCGAACAGGTCTCCGAAGCCGCCGCCCAGGTCGCCGCCGCTTCGCAGCATCTGGCCAGCGGCGCCAGCGAGCAGGCCTCCTCGCTTGAGGAAACCTCCAGCGCTCTTGAACAGATGGCCGCCATGACGCGGCAAAGCGCCGAAAACGCCCGCCAGGCCAGCGCGCTGGCCGGTGAGGCCCGCGCTTCAGCCCAGACCGGCGATAGCACCACGCAACATCTGACCCAGGCCATGTCGGCCATCAACGAGTCGGCCGGTCAGATCAACAAGATCGTCAAGGTCATCGAGGAGATCGCCTTCCAGACCAACCTGCTGGCGCTGAACGCGGCCGTCGAGGCGGCTCGGGCCGGCGAACACGGCAAGGGCTTCGCGGTGGTGGCCGAAGAGGTTCGCAACTTGGCGCAGCGCTCAGCCCAAGCGGCCCGCGAAACCACCGGGTTGATCGAAGACTCCGTCAAACGCGCCCGCGAGGGATCGCAAGTCACGATGGAAGTCGGTGAATCGCTCAGCTCGATTGTCCAGTCGGTCGCCAAGGTGACCGACCTGGTCGGCGGCATCGCCACCGGCGCGGACGAGCAGGCCCAGGGCGTTGAGCAGATCAACAGCGCCGTCTCGCAGATGGACAAGATCACGCAAATGAACGCCGCCTCGGCCGAGCAGTGCGCCTCGGCGGCCGAGGAACTCAGCGCTCAGGCCCAAACCGTCAAGAACATGGTGGCCGGCCTGGTGAAGGTGATCGGCGGAGCGGCAGTGCGCCACACCAGCAGCCGCAAGCAGGCCCCGCCCGTGGTCCAGGCGCCGCAGCCCGTGAGGGCTGCAGAGCCGGAACAGCCCGTCGCCAAATCGCAGCAGCGCCCTGCTAAAACGCAGGATTGGCGGCCGGCGCGCCAGGAAGCCCCCGTCGCTAGTGCTTCGCGGGCGGGCTCGACGGATTCCAAATTCGAACTCGACAACAGCGCCGGCTTCTAAGCGGCGTCCGCCCTGCGGCGGGCAGTTAGCCTCTTAAAGACGCGCAAGAACGTAGTGCGGGTCGCCACGGCCAGTAGCCGTGGCGACCGGCTGCGCTTGAACGATAGATCCGATGTCTAAAGCGTCGAGACGGGGCATTGCACTGCGGGCCAATCCACTCTATCCCAGCCGCTGCCCGTACGAGAACTCGATCATGTTCCCGTCCGGATCGCGCAGCCCGCAGAAATAGCCCACAATCGGCCCGGCGTCCTGCGGCGGCCAGATGACCTCGAGACCGTGGCTGCGCGCCCGGGCCGCGATCTCGTCCACCTCCGCCCGGCTGTCGACCGCCAGCCCGATGTGCTGGTATTCGGGCGGACGGTTCTCTTGGTAGTCTTTGCCCAACAGTACAAGCGCAAAACGCGGCGGATCTTCCCCCCAACCAAGCCAGACCACGCGGAAGGCGTCCTTGCGCTCGTGGATGACGCGCATGCCGCAGTACCGTTCATAAAACGCGATCGTCCGGTCGATGTCGCGGACCTGCAAGGCTATGTGCGTGCATTTCATCGGCGAACCTCAGCCACGCCGCACCGTCATGGGCTACCTGGCATCGCTCAATCGCTATTTCGCCCGGCCACGCAACCCCGCGCCCAGTATCACTTCATTCATGCTGCCCGACCGAAAGCCACGCAGGTCCAACGTCACGTATTGAAAACCCAGCTCACGCAGTCGCTCATCCACCCGGCTGCGCAGCTCCGCGTCCGCAAAGCGGTCCAATTCGCTTGGCGGAACCTCAATCCGCGCCAAGTGCTCGTGGTGCCGCACGCGACACTCGCGAAAGCCCAACGCGCGCAAGAACTGCTCGGCCGCATCCACCCGTTTCAGCTTCTCCGGCGTTATCGTCTGGCCATACTGAACCCGGGAGGCCAAACAGGGCGAAGCCGGCTTGTCGTGGATCGAAAGCCCCAGCTCAGCCGCAATCTCGCGCAGTTCACGCTTGCTGATGCCCGCCTCGGCCAGGGGCGAAATCACGTGCCGCTCAGCGGCCGCCTGCAAGCCCGGGCGGTAATCGAACGCGTCGTCCGCGTTGGCGCCGCTGATCACGGCCCGAAATCCACGCTCCGCCGCCAGCGGCCAGAGTCGCTCAAACAGTTCCGTCTTGCAGTAATAGCAACGATTAGTCGGGTTGCTGGTGTAATTCGGGTCCTCGAATTCGCGCGTGTCGATGAACTCGTGTGGCGCCCCGCATTCGGCCGCCAGCGCTTGAACCGTCTGCAGCTCCTCGGTTGGCACACTCGGGCTGCGCCCCGTGACCGCCAGCACCTGGTGCGGGCCCAGCGTCCGCACCGCCACCTGCAGCAACAACGCGCTGTCCACGCCTCCCGAAAAGGCTACCACGACGGAGCCCAGTTCCCGCAAGCGGGCCTGCAACGCTCTGTATTTCTCGGCGACTGCGGATTGCATCAGCTCTCGACCGCGGGTCCAGGGGTAGGCGCTGCCCGGTGACGACCCCAGCGGCGCCTGGCGTTGTAAATCAACCCGCTGAGCACGTAGCCAAACGCCAGCACCACCAGCAGCAATGGGAACGAATACCACGCCAATCCGAGAATCGCGATCACCCACACCAGGCGCGTCGGCGGATAGCGGCGCCGCGCATAAACGTTGAAAACGTGTACGTAATCCAGCCGGCTAACCATCAACAGGCCGACCGCGAAGGCGGTCACCGCGATGGCCCAGCGCGACACATCCGCCCAGTCCACGCCCAAGCCGTAATAGTTGACATCGCGCAGGTGCTCGTGAAGAGCCAGTAGTGACACGACTGCCGCCGCCGCCCCAGGACTGGGCAGGCCGCTGAACTTCTTCATCGCGGCCTCCGTGCGCACGTTTTCGGCGTTGTAGCGCGCCAGGCGAATGGCCGCACACGTCAGGTAGACCAGCGCGCACGCCATCCCCACCTGCAGTTGGAGCGGCGACACCTCGGGCGGCACTGAGCCGCTCGCCGGACGCAACAGCAGCGTGATGAACAGCATCATCGGGGCGACCCCGAAGCTTACGATGTCCGCAATCGAATCGAGTTGCGCGCCAAATTCGCTGGTGCGCCGCGTAATCCGCGCCAGCCGCCCGTCCAGCGCGTCGAACACCATCGCCAGCAGGATCAGGTACGCCCCGGCCGCGATGTGCGTCGGAAAGAGCTGTTCCATGCGCGGGTGGAAGACCCGCGGCTGAATCGCATACTGCCCAAGGTGCGCCGAATACTCCGCCCGCACCGAAAGCAAGCAGGCGAAGATCGCCAGAAACCCGCACAGCAGATTGCCCAGCGTGGCTGCCGCCGGCAGCAGACTGATGCCGATTAGGCGGTGCCGCGGCCTGTCCGGCCTGGATTCCAGATCTTCGCGCGAACGCAAATCCATATCCGATTCTACGTGCGGCGAACCTCCACGCTGCTGATCCGAAAACGGGCTCATGACACCTGCGCCTCTACCGGTCGCCTGGCCTCCGAAACCGCCGGAACGGCCGTTCGCAGCCGCAGCAAGACCGTTTTGCCCGCCGCTACGCGTTGTCCGACCCGCACCAGCACGTCCCAATCGTCGCTTTCCGGCAAGCGCAGCTCCGTTCGCGAGCCGAGCTTGATCATGCCGATCCGCTCGCCGGCGGCCACGTCCTGACCCTCCTTGAGCGTGCAGACAATCCGCCGGGCCAGGGCGCCCGCAATTTGCCGCACGTACACCGGGCCGGGCAACGGGGCAGCCGGCGTAAGCGTTACCGTGTTGCACTCATTACACGCGTCGGCCTCATCGCGCAGCGCGTTGAGAAATTTGCCCGGCTTGTACTCCACTCCGCGGACGCGACCGGCGCATGGACTGCGATTCACGTGGACGTTGTAAACCGCGAGAAATGTCATTATCCGTAGCCAGCGTCCCTGGCCATCCGGTCCTGGCAGGTTGCGCTCTATGGCCACAATGCGTCCATCGGCCGGCGCCAGCACCAGTCCCCGGCCCTCAGGTATGCGGCGCACCGGATCGCGGTAAAACAACAAAAGGGCCAGCGCAATCACGGCCGGCAGGATCGCCCACCAGCCGAAGAACCAGCCAATTACTACCGTTACTGCCAAGCCGACCAACAGCGTCAGCGCGATTTCCTTGCCGGCGTAAGAGGTGGTCAGCATTCAGATCTCCGGGTCCCGTCGAGCAGCCGCTCTATCAGCTCCGCCACGCCGCACGAGTCGTTGTCCCCGACTACCAGCCGGGCGGCCTGTCGAACGGCGGGATGGGCGTTTGCCATCGCTACGCCCAGCCCCGCATGTTGCACCATCGCCAGATCATTGATGTCATCGCCGATCGCGACCGTGCGGCTGGCGTCCAGCCCCCAGCGCTGGCACAGCCGCTGGATTCCATACCACTTGTTCGCCTGCGGCGCGAACGCTTCGATGATAGTCAGCGAATAGGCCGGCGCACGCAACAGGTTGTACGCGATCTGCCCGTCGAATTCGCGGCGCACCTCCGGGTTCAGCGCCTCGAGCTTTTCCGGGTCGTCGATGATTGAGATTCTCACCGGCGGGTAAACGTCGCCGGTGACGTCCGCTACACACAACACGCGGCACGGCGTCTGTTGGACCCAGCGATCAACGGCCGGGTGCCGCCGCGGGCCGTCAATGACGTAGCCGTCGAAGCCGGCTTCGTCGGCGTCGTTCAGCCAGAGCACGGCGTAGCCGCGGCGGCGGAACCAGTCCGTCAGCCGGTACGCCAGGTCCAGCGTGAATGGCAGACGTTCCAGCGTTCGGCCGGTGCGGACGTCGGTCAACACCGCGCCGAAGACGGTCACGGTGGCGTCCAGGTCGAGGCCGATCTCGTCCAGGACGGGGCGTGTTTCGGGGAAGCTGCGCCCCGTGCAGAGGACGATGCGGATTCCGGCGGCGTGCGCGGCGTGCAAGGCGGCGCGGTTTTCCGGCGGCACGCGGTGCGATGAATCCAGCAGCGTACCGTCCAGGTCGATGGCCAACAGTTCACAGGGTCCCGGGGTGCACACGGCATCCTCAGCGCTTATTGAAAGCCGCGATTGTCGCATGGCGGAGGCGGAGTGAAAAGGTCCGCGCGGTATTGAGAGGGATCAAGGGATCGAGGAATCAAGGGGTAAAGGGCAGAGCCGGGGCGTGCCGCGCCGGCGGGCGAAAAATTTCGCGGAATTCGCCAGAGGTGCGAAAGTCGGGTAAACATGCGCGGAAGCCGCTTGCGGGTCCGGGGGGGACCTTCAGCGGCTTCCGCTTCCGACGTCTGAGAGTCGCCTGTCGGCAACAACCTGGTGGGCCGGCACGCCAGCCGGGGTCGTCTTAGCGACGGCGCAACGCGAACGCGCCGATGGCCAACAGCGCCAGCGCGGCCGGCTCCGGAATGTACGCGCCGCTGAAGGTTGCGGCCGCGAACCCAAAGCCCGGCAGGGCGAGACCTTCAGTCAGGTCACCAGGGGTGACGCCCAGATCGACCCAGCCCCCTGCAGGATCGCCGTCATACGTCAGCGTGCCAAGCAGCACATGCTCGCCGTAGACCGCTCCCGACAGCACCAGACCAGCGATGCCATCGCCGTCCGGAGTTGACGCGGGTTGGGCGAATAGCGGCCCGGCTGTGAAGCTGGTCAATGTCATCGCTGGGTTTTGGCTGGGCGCGTCGAGGCCGAAAGCGACGATCGCATCCTGAATCGGAATGTCGGCATAGATCAAGCCGGTCAATCCGCCCCCAGGCTCCAGCGTCACGGCGATGTCAGCCAAAGCCGGACTGACCACCAACCCCAAGACGGTGACGGAGTAAACGAGTCTTCGGATCATTCCTCTACCCTCCTGTCGGTACTGAGTTTCTTGACCGCTCGATTCTAGGCTCGGCATATCTGAGCAGGTCAAACTTCGGCTAGCGCCGCGTTTTTGGCTGGCGAGTTGGGCAAAAAGGCGCTCTGGTGGTCAGGAGAGGCCAATAGTATCGGTCCGCCAAACCGCGCCGCGAACCAGGCCCGATTAACGTTGGCGGGGCAGGGGGCAGCACCCCATGAAGTCTTCGCCCTATGGGACCTGTACTCGGGCAGGCCCTCCCACCGCACGCGCCCGCGCGGTCGCCATGAGCGGCGGCGGCGTGGTTGAATCGCAGCCCGTGGGACCGCAGACAACGCCGCCGGCGGCCGCGTATACTCCTTACGTATGCGAACCTATGCCTGCGTAATCTGCAAGCGAACGGTGCAGTTCGAAGGAAAACTGCCGCCGGAGTACCCCTTCTGCAGTGAGCGCTGCCGCATGGTCGACCTCGGCCTGTGGTTCCGCGAGGCCTACACGATCGACCGCGACCCCGAGGATCTCTCCGACAGCGCCCGGCTCGCGGGGGACCAAGGCGAGCCGCGCAGCTCGGGCTAATCGAACAGCCGCCCTTGCCGCGGGTCTTCCGCCCGGCTGCGAAACTCGCCGTCTGACACGCGGGTAATCAATCGCATCCCTTCGCGAATCTGGTCGATGCTGCGGATGATTTCGTGCGTCTTGGCGTCGCGCGTAATGCTGTAGCCGCGATTCAGTACATTCTGCGGGCTGTACGCCGTCAGCGCCTCCAGCCGCCTCTCGAGTCGCTCACGCCGGGCGTGCAGAATGCCGCGCATTCCCAGGTGCAGCCGCTGCATTTCCTGCTGTAGATGCTCGTTGGCGGCCGCGAGCCGGTGCTCCGGCGAAACGCGTTGCAGGCGGGCCAGGCGATTCGCCAATAGCCGCTCGCGCACCCGCACCGGCTGGATCAGGCCACGCAGCACGCGGTGCAATCGATCCGAGACGCGCTCGTCCAGCCGTCGCAGCGCCCCGCCCGACCGAAACCGCAGCAGCGCCAGCTCGGCCCGGTTCAGCCGCTGGCGGGCGTCGCGGAACCGGCAGTACGCCGCCACCTGCAAACGATGCTGTAGCTCATCCAGCATCTGCGCCCGTTCGCGCAGCCGCCGCAATGGGCGTGCCAGACCCTCGTACGCCAGCGTCGTGCTTAGCCGGGCCCGCGCCAGTTGAATGGTGTGCCCGGCGCCGCGCGCCACGCGCCGCATACGTTGATCGAGCCAGTCCAGCAGGTCCGACACGCGCGGCGCGATCAGTTCCGCGGCGGCGGTCGGCGTCGCCGCACGCACGTCCGCGACCAGGTCGCTGATGCTGATGTCCGTCTCGTGCCCGACCGCGCTAATGATGGGAATCGCGCTGGCCGCGATGGCCCGCGCCACGACTTCCTCGTTAAACGGCCACAGGTCCTCGAGCGAGCCGCCGCCGCGCCCGACGATGGCCGCTTCGATCCCGCCCAGGCGCGCGGCGTGCGCGTTCATCGCTCGAATCGCCCCCGCGATCTCCAGGGCGGCTCCCTCGCCCTGCACGCGAACCGGGAACACCAGAATGTGCAGGGCCGGAAACCGCCGCCGCAACGTCTGCAAAATGTCCCGAATGGCCGCCCCGGTCGGGCTGGTGATGACCGCGATCCGCTGCGGCACGGCCGGCAGGGGCTTCTTGCGTGAGGCATCGAACAGGCCTTCGCGCTCCAGCTTCTCCTTGAGCTGCCGAAATGCCAGCTCCAGGGCGCCGACGCCGCGCGGCTCCAGCTTGCGCACGTACAGTTGATAGCTGCCGCGCGGCATGTACACGTCCAGCGTGCCGGAGGCGATGACTTCCATACCCGGCTGCGGCTCGAAACGCACCCGAACGGCCGCGCTGCGAAACATCACGCAGGCCAACTCGCTGCCGGCCTCTTTCAGTGTGAAATACAGGTGCCCGCTGGAAGGCCGCGAGAAGTCGCCGATTTCCCCGAGCACGTTGATAGTGGGGGGCAGGTGCCGCAGCAGCGCCCCGCGCACCAATTCGTTCACCTGGCGCACGCTGTACGTCGGCGGCCCAGCCTCACCCCCGCGCGCCGCCGCCTCCCCCGGGCGCGCCTGCCCAGGCAGCCGAATGCGAGCCGGATCGAATAGTGGGCGGTCAGACACGAAAGGAGTTTCACGCTTCGTGTTTCCGGTTGCAAGATGGCGGAGCGGATGAAACGGGTCTGCTTTGCGCGGTGCGCCGGTGATGCGAGACGGATTCGCCCGGGAGCGATCGCGGCGGCGTGCGGCGTTACCCCAGGTGCTCAAGCGGTCTGATAAAAAGCCGTGTGGGATCGCGTCTTGGGGGCAGGTGATCAGATGCGCATGGTTTATGTGCACCGGATTTTGATAACCTGAGGGGCCGCTGCGCGGAGAGAGGTGATAGGTGAGAGGTGAGCAGGTGAGGAATTTCATAGGCGACAGGTGAGCATTGAGGATGCTTCGAATGTCCATAGTGGATGCCTTTCTGCGCGCGGGGCCGATCTTTTCTAGATGATATAGCTCGGGCGCACGGGCCCGGAGGCAGGCGGGCGGGGCGGGGCGCGGATTGTTGGCGGTTGGGGGTGGTTGTGCGGCAGTGGCGGGGTGGTGGGTGGTCGGGGTGATAAATTGATAACGTGATAGGGTGATAAAGGCGGGGGCCGGAACGCCAGTTTGCCAGATTGCCAAGGGGGTGCCGCTTTGGCCGATAAAAGCGGCGTTTGGATTTTTCCAGAGCCAGGTTGCCAGATTGCCAAGTAATGCGCGCTCGGAATTGGCAAAGTGCCGATAACTGGCTGCGCGGGAGCAGGGGAGAGGTGAAAGGTGAACAGGAGAGGGGGCGAACAGCGGTAATCTTATCTGATGGCACATGAGCGGACCTCCGCGGGCAGCGCGTGTCTCGTTGTCAATCCGGGCTACGGCTGCTTTCTTCTAGATATACTAGGCCGCCGCAGCGATCAGATGTCGAGCCGGAATGCGCGGATTGTGCGTGGTTGGGCGCCAATGGCGGCCTTCCGCTCTGGTATGTCCCCTCGGACTTCGCTACATTACTCGCGTCAAATGCTTTCTACATGTGAGAACGTGTGAAGAGTTCTCTCGTGAAGCGCGGTCGTCCGAACGAACAACTGCGAAGGTTAACGGCTGAGGGTCGTGTTTGGCAGATCGTTGGAAAATCCGCCAAGGTGGGTAACTACAGCCTCACGGTGCGTCGAGTTGCCAGCATGGTCGGGCTCTCGGTCGGAGCGGTCGCGAAGACGTGGGCATGGAGGATATATACCAGGCTGAAAGGCGATGCGGACCGGGGCAAACTGGAGCGCGCCGGTCGCCTGAGGCGGCCCCGCCAAGCGGAAACGGTGGATGTGCTCGCCTGGCAAGTCATCTGCAGGTTCATCAAATGCGGCAATTGGGATCTTACCGCGCGAGAACTCGCGTATATGATCGGGTGCTCGCTGGGTGCGATAGGCAAAACGGCGGCGTGGAAAGGGTACATGAACTTGAGGGAGGCAGAAAAGGCACGCAACAAGGCAAGATTAAGTGAACGCGCGCACCGCTGCTCGTAGAAACCGCAAGTCATTGTAGGCCAAGGAGTTACGGCGCCGTGCGCGACGATCGTGCGTGGCCTTAAGGTGAACGATGGCGTTAAATGCGGGGAGGGTATGTAGAAACCCTTCGAGGGGCCGTCTCGTTGTATTGCATTGACTGCCAAGTCAGCGCTCCTCATTAACTGAAACGGCTGGCCTGCTGTGGCGCTGCGGTTAGCTGTGTCGGAGGCCGCCACACGCGTGCGAGCCTAACGTCGGACCCCATTGGCCAACGCCGTAACTTAACTCCTTTAAAAGTGACGGCCGTTTGTGCCAGGAAGTCTGGCCAAATCCCTCTAATGCTCGGATTGAGAGTCTAACGTCCGACGGATGGCGTACGGGGGAAAACCCGCGAAGGGCACGGCTGCGCCCGCACGGGGCCCATTTGCGGTGCCGGTGGTCGCGCGTGGCGTATCTGCGCACCGAAGTACGGTTCATCCGGCAACGGGTGCGCACTGATCCATCGAAACCTTTAACCCTGGAGCCCGCTCGTGACTGCTGTCACGTTCGTGCTCCGCCTGCATGTGGAGGACTCTTATGTTTCCAGTTTCGGCAACGACATCGGTATTGGACTGTATGCGGCCCTGTCCTGGTGACAGTGCGCGCGTTTGCATCGCCCGGGCCGCGCTGTGCGGCCGCCTGGCGAGATTGGTCAGGGGCCGACTCAGGCGAAAGTTGCGTCGTTACAAGGACTTGAACATCAAGGCGGCGCTGAGCGCGCGGCCGACGGAAGTGCATATCGGATGCGACAGAACGCGTCATTTCGGGCTGTTGTCGATTTCGCACAGACAGGTCGGGCGAATACGGGTGCATACGCATGAGAACTGGCTTCGCGACGCGGGGTAAGCAGTGACGGCCTGAAATGAGTTCGGTACTCAATGAGTAAGGAGCGTGCATGAAGAGGCGAGAATGGAAGCAACTCGATCGATCGCGTTGGTATCATCGGCACATTGGTTCAGCCGGCAGTTCGGGGCGCGGTTACCTCAAGACTTGCCGTAGCTGTGGCGAACGCATCTACCTCAAGGCGGGTTTGGACGGCGAGTGGCGACCCTATGAATCATGGCTATACGGTACCGTCGAAGAAGGTGAGTGGAAACTACATGATTGTGAACGCTAACTAAGGATTCGAGCGTCCGACAACGGGGCGGGAAAGGATCGCCGCCGCGGGCGAGAGCGATTCTCGCACGCGCGCCGCAGCATTGACAAGCAGGACGACCTCGCCGACGTTGCGGTATCCGCAGTTTCGTGCGGTGCCCGCGGTGGCTTCAGGCGTGCCTACGGCACTGAGGGCCTGTTTCGCCGGACCGATCCCAGCGTTTCACGCTGGGCTAACCTCATGCCGTGCCTACGGCACTCCGGTGGCGGGCCCGTTCGCCCTGCGGGCGGAAACGGAAGTTATTCATTGTCCACCAGGGACTTCGTCCCTGGCAACGTTCGTGCGCCCTCCGGGCGGGAACAGAAGTTGTTCGGTGTCTTCCAGGGATTGATGTCCCCGGCAACGCTCGTTTGCCCTCCGGGCGGCACGATAAATTGGGACAGCCACGATCTGATTTGTGGGTCAATCCGGCTCAACAACTAGATCGGCGCTGTGGCATTCTGCCCAAACGCACCTATTCTCTTGCCCATACGAGCTTTTTTAGAGAGCAGATGCGTCCCCGTTTCACCGCCCCGATAGGTCGCTGTACGGACAGACGGCGATCGCCGGTAAAATTGCCGCGAGGGTATAGGGATGGCGGAATCGAAACGCGTTTTCATCTTTGGCGCCGGGTTCTCGAAACCGGCCGGAATGCCCCTGGCT
>JAAYXS010000048.1 GCA_012515775.1 Phycisphaerae bacterium | reverse complement strand
GGCTGGCTTGACATTCGCGCGCAGCGCGCGGAAGCTACTTATCTGCGGCGGGAGCGGGCATGGCCGCTGGGACTTTGAACTTCATTTTCGCTGGCCTGATTGGGCCGGAAGGAGCGACGTATGGCGATTCGTGTCGCGATTAATGGGTTTGGGCGAATCGGGCGCTTGGTCATGCGAGCTGGCATCAAGGACCCGCAGCTTGAGTTTGTGGCGGTCAACGACCTGTTCCCG
This sequence comes from Phycisphaerae bacterium, assembly GCA_012515775.1. Taxonomy (GTDB): domain Bacteria; phylum Planctomycetota; class Phycisphaerae; order UBA1845; family Fen-1342; genus JAAYXS01. Next base: position 3,496 of record JAAYXS010000048.1, on the reverse strand, counting down.
CCGGCTTCGCTGGCTTACCTCTTCAAGTACGACTCGACGCACGGGAAGTGGTCGGGGCAGGTCGAGGCAACGGAGACGGCGCTGCGCATTGACGGCAAGGAGATCAGGGTCTGCGGCGAAAAAGAGCCGGCCAAGCTGCCGTGGAAAGACCTGAAAATCGATTACGTGATTGAGTCGACCGGTCTGTTTACGGCGCGCGAGGGCGCCAGCCAGCACTTTAAGGCCGGGGCCAAGCGCGTCGTTATCAGTGCTCCGGCAAAGGACAAGGACATTCCAACGTTCGTCCTGGGTGTGAACGAGGAGAAGTACAACCCGCAGACGGACACGATCCTCTCGAACGCGAGTTGCACGACGAACTGCCTGGCCCCGATGGCCAAGCTGATCAACGACAACTTCGGGCTCGAAGAAGGTTTGATGACGACCATCCACGCGGTGACGGCTACGCAGCCAACCGTGGACGGGCCTTCGAAGAAAGACCTGCGCGGCGGGCGTGGCGCCGGGCAGAACATCATTCCGGCCAGCACCGGGGCGGCGAAAGCGGTTACGCTGTGCATCCCAGAGCTTAAGGGCAAGCTCACGGGCATGGCCTTCCGCGTGCCGACGCCCGACGTTTCGTGCGTGGACCTGACCTGCCGGACCGCCAAAGAGACATCTATGTCCCAGATAAACTCGGTGTTCAAGGCGGCCGCTGAGGGCAAGATGAAGGGCATCCTGGGTTACACCGAGGAGCCGGTGGTCAGCTCAGATTTCCTAACATCAAGCCTGTCATGCGTTTACGACGCAACCGCGGGAATGGAACTGAATCCCCGCTTCTTCAAACTGGTGGGATGGTACGATAACGAATACGGCTATTCCAACCGGGTGGTCGACCTGCTGAAGTACATAGGAAAGCGGGATGGATTGATTTAGACCCGCAAAACAATAGGATATGAGGTTTCACGCGGCCCGTCCGTTCCCTGGATGGGCCGTGTTGCCTTTTGGGCTGTGCCGGCTGTTGCCGGTAGAACAGCGCGGAGAAGCGCGATGAACAAGAAATCGGTGCGTGATCTCAACGTATCCGGGCGGCGCGTTCTGATCCGGGCTGACCTGAACGTCCCGCTCGATAAGAATCGCAATGTAACTGATGACCGGCGGATCAGAATGTTCCTGCCGACACTTCAGCACGTGCTCAAAGGCGGCGGCCGGGCGATCGTAATTAGCCATCTGGGCCGGCCCAGCGGCAACCCGGCTGAAGACCAGGCGTTTTCGCTGCGGCCGGTTGCCGCCAAGATGGAGCAGCTCCTGGGACGACCCGTCAAATTCGCGAGCGACTGTATCGGCCCGGAGGCGGACGCGGCCGTGCAGGGGCTGAAAGACGGCGAAGTGTTGTTGCTGGAGAATCTCCGTTTTCATAAGGCCGAGACGGTCATCGACAAGAAGAAGAAAAACCCGGACGGCAAACTCACGCCGGAGCAAGAAGCGGCGCGGCAGAAATTCGCCCAGGCGCTGGCGCCTCACGGCGAGATTTACGTGAACGACGCGTTCGGCACGTGCCATCGCCAGCACGTGAGCATGTACGACGTGCCGCTGCTGACGCCCAAAGGCAACCGGGTGGTGGGTTTTCTGGTGGAAAAGGAGTTGCAGTACCTGGGTCAGGCGCTGCAATCGCCGAAACGGCCGTTCGTGGCGATACTGGGCGGGGCGAAAGTCAGCGACAAGATCGGCGTGATTAAGAATTTGCTGCAGCGAGTGGATCAGATTCTGATCGGGGGGGCGATGACGTACACGTTCTGGGCGGCGCAGGGCAAGTCGGTCGGCAAGAGCTTGTGCGAGCGGGACAAGCTGGATTTGGCAAAGAGCCTGTTGGAGCAAGGCGGCGGCAAGATCGTGCTGCCGGTTGACTCAGTTGCCGCGGCGGAGCTGAAGGCCGGTGTTGCGACGCAGGTGATCGCGGGCGACCTGCCGGCAGACATGATGGGGCTGGACATTGGGCCGAAGACGATCGAACTGTTCCGCAAGTACATTCAGCAAGCGGGCACGATCGTGTGGAATGGTCCGGTGGGCGCGTTTGAGACGCCGCCGTTTGAGAAGGGTACGTTCGAGCTGGCGCGGGCCATCGCCGAGGCGACCGATCGCGGCGCGGTGACGGTCATCGGCGGCGGCGACAGCGCGGCGGCCGTCGAACAGGCCGGGCTGGCGGAGCGCATGTCGCACATCAGCACCGGCGGCGGGGCATCGCTCGAATTCCTGGAAGGCAAACCGTTTAAGACGATTGAAGTGCTCGACGATGCCTGAAGGTGAGCGACGCAGTCCGCGCATGACAACCATTCGCATCGCTCCGTCGGTGCTGAGTGCCGATTTCGGCTACCTGGCGGAGCAGATCGCGGTAGTCGAGCGCGCCGGGGCCGACCTGCTCCACTTGGACATCATGGATGGGCACTTCGTGCCGAATCTGTCGCTGGGCGTGCCGGTGGTCGCCAGCATCCGGCGGCACACGGGCATGTTTCTCGACGCTCATTTAATGATCACCGACCCGGGCCGGTATGCGCCGGCGTTCGTCAAGGCCGGTGCGGACAGCATCACGTTTCATATTGAAGTTGCTGAGCGGCCGCGCGAGCTGATTAAGCAGATTCGTGACTTAGGCGTGAAAGTTGGCGTGTCGCTGAATCCTGGCACGCCGGCCGAGCGAATATTCGACATTCTCGACTTGGTGGACCTCGTGCTGGTTATGACAGTCTGGCCGGGATTTGGCGGGCAGGAGTTCATGCGCGAGTGTCTACCGAAGATTGAGGCCATTGCGGCGCGGCTGAACGCGAATCAATGGCTTCAAGTGGATGGGGGCGTGGATAATAAGACGGCCCCGTTGGTTGTGGCCGCCGGCGCAGACACGCTGGTGGCGGGCTCGGCGATCTTTGGGCATGCTGACCCGGGGTCGGCGGTAGTTGAATTGCGACGTGCGGCGCAGGCATCCGCACGGTCTGGTACGGAAACGCGGTTATGAAAGTCGTCCTGATTCCCTGTGCCGCAACGGAGTGGCGGGAGGAAGGTCGCCTGTTGGGACGCGTGGAGTTGTCCCCCTGCACGGATGCACGGCAGGAATGCGAAGAATGGGCCGCCGAGCTGCAAGCCGCCGGCCTGGCACAGATTTACCATGGTCCGGATGAGCTGTCGCACGAGACCGCGCGTTGGCTGGCACGCTGGCTGACGGTGCCGGCGAAGCGCGCCGACCAACTGGCGGAAGTGGATTTGGGCTTGTGGGCGGGCCTGACGGATCAGCAGCTCAAGTCGCGCTTTGCGTCGGCACATCGCGAGCTGCGCGAAGCGCCGCTGAATGTGAACCCGCCGGAGGGTGAGAACCTGGGCGACGCCGAAGAGCGCTTGCGGGCGTTCGTGAAGAAGCAACTGAAGCGCAACGGCAAAGCCGCCGTGGGCCTGGTGCTGCGGCCGCTGTCGTTCGCGGTGCTTTGGCGGAGCCTGGCGGGGCAGCAAGCGCCGGAGGTTTGGGAAGGGATGCGGC
>JAAYXS010000334.1 GCA_012515775.1 Phycisphaerae bacterium | reverse complement strand
GCGGGTCCTCCACCGCCATCGCCAGCCGCGCGGCGGCCTCGGTTATGCTGCCCAGCGGGTCCTCAGCGTCCGCCTGCTGCAAGTCCTGCGCGCACTGCAGCAAATTGGAGCGCCACTCGGGATCCAACTGCCAGTATCTATAGGGCTCCACCAGTTCCCAGGCGTAATTCAGGTAAGCTCTCGCTGCTTCAAGGTGTCCGGGTGTGCCTGGGTCCGAGGCGTTTCGGGCGGTGGTCAGCAGCGGGAAGAGCGCGCTAGGTTTGCCGGAACGATAGCAACAGTCGGCGGCCTCGACCAGGTATTTGACGTCCTTACTCTTCGCGTAAGCACGCATGAACAGATCGGCCGCTAACTGATACTCTTCGGTCGCGAGCCGTTCCCGGGCCTGCGTGGCCCAAATCTCCGGATCTTGGCTGGCACTCAAGGTTGTGGCGATCAACACCACCACGACCGTCAGCAGAATGCCCATGACCGTCAGAAAGGCCACCAGATTCTTATTTACGCGTTTGCGAGCCATGCCAGTCACCTTTTACCCGCTGCGCTTGTCCATCTGCGCCGGACCGTTGCGCGCCGGGTCCCAATCGATATGATCCTCGATCAGCACCGGCAGCAGCTTCGTCAGCAGATCCTGGGCTGCCGCCAATGACTGCTGCATGTCGGCCCGCCGCGGCCGCAACGGGTTTTCATTGTCAGTGAAGCTCAACTCAATCTTGCAGTAGTAGGCGTACCGTTCAAACGGGCGCGCCAGGCGGAAACGGACACCCTCCCGCCCATTGCGGTAGTCACCGTTGACGCTGAAAAAGTAGATCACCGAGATGGGCTCAGCGCTCCCGCTGCGCGACTGGAACTGCACCACCCGCACCGGCACCCGGTCATCCGGGGCCCGGGCCCCAACGACGCGCAGTTCCTCGGTGGCCCAGCCGATCCGCTCATAGCCCCCCGCCAGATAGCACTCATCCGGCACGTGCGGAACCATGTCGGGCTGCCCCGTGTAATAGGTGAGAAACACGTTGGCGAGCGCCGCCGGATCGTGGGCTGGCTTCTCGGTGTCTACCAGCCGCAGTTCCAAATAGTCTTCCGTCCCCAGCGCTTCTTCCTGCTCGGGCGGCAACAGCCGCGGCTGAATTGGGTGCGGTTGATAGCGCGTGGCCAGTTTGCGCCAGTCCAATTCGGTGAAGCGCCGCTTCAGCGGCACCGCTTCCTTGCGAAAGTAAATCTTGTAATAGCTGGCGGCGCTCTGCATGCCGACGGCCGACGCCAGCAGGAGCGCCAGGCAGATGTAATAGCGAATGCCGGCCCGGCTCAACCGGCGTTGCCCGCCGGCGGGCCGCGCGGCCATCTGTTGCTCGGTTGTCGGCGCGCTAGTCATGCCTTAACCGGGTCTGCCCCCGGGGTTGCGGCTCGCTCATGTTCCCCGCTCCTTCGGGTCCTTCCTCGATCAGGATGTTGTTCAGCACCCAGCCGATGCCGAGGAAAAGGAAAGTGGCCAGCACGATCATCACCAAGCCTAATGCCGTGTGATACGTGCCGGTGGCGTACTTCGGGTCCACATAGATGTGGAGGATACTGGTGCTCGTGACGCGCAGGAAATTGCAAAAAGTGGCAATCGGCACGCAGGATCCGATCAGGATCACGCGCTGCCACCAGGGCCGCCAGGCCATGAACGCCACCGCCACCCCCAGGGCGCACAGTACCATCGTACTGCGCATGCCGCTGCAGGCATCCGTTACCGACAGCGGCGGCAGGGGGGCGGCGTTCAGAAACGGCTGAATCATCGTCCCCGTTCGATCAATGTGCACGCCCGGCATCAAGTTCAGAACGCCGCAAGCCACCATTGCGGCCAGCCTTTGCAGCGGGTCGGTCAGCATGAAATACTGCCGCGGCGGTATCGGAATTGCGAAAAAAAGGTACAGCCACGGCAGCCACGCGTAGCGCAGCACCGGCAAGCCGCACAGAAACACAACCATCCCCAAAAGGCAGATCATCATTCCCAGCGGCTGCGCGTAGCCGACCAGCAGGCCGGCCAGCGAGCAGGTGTACAGCCCCAGGCCGGCCAGCATGATGGGCAGCCCGAGCCACGTGTGCCTTATGGCGCAGGTTCGAATCTGGTCCCAGCGCAGATAGCAGAGATACGCACTGAACAGGGGAATGATCGGGCCGTGGTTCCAGTCGGCGTCATTGACCCAGCGGTAGACGAGCGCTCCCAGTTTTGGCGGGATGAAATCCAGTTGCTCCCAGAAGACTGCCACAAACGCCGCCGCCAGCAGCGCCGTCCGGATCTGGGCCGCTCGATCAAAGCTGATCAGCCCGGCCGATTCGCTGCTGGCTCTCAATGCGCTGGCCTGGCTCATCAGAATGGCAACCCTCGTCTCTGGCGGCGCGATTCCGCCGTAATCTGCGGATT
>JAAYXS010000333.1 GCA_012515775.1 Phycisphaerae bacterium | reverse complement strand
GGTGAGCATCAGCAGGTGAGCATCAAATGAATACAACCGAGCCGCTGCGCTTCGGAATCTGCGGCCTGGGATTCATGGGCCGCACCCATTTCCGCTACCTGAGCGCGCACCCGGCCGCGCAAGTCGTAGCAGTCTGCGACAAAAATGAAGATGCTCGAACCGGCCGCTGGCGCGCCACCGGAAATCTTGCCGCCGGCGCCGCGCAACATTCCGATCTCAGCGGCATTGCCCAATACGCCCGCCTCGAAGAACTGCTGGCCGATCCGCGCGTGCAGGCCGTCGCCATTACGCTGCCCACGCCCCTGCACGCCGAATGCACCGTCAAAGCGCTCGCGGCCGGAAAGCACGTCATCTGCGAGAAGCCCATGGCCCCCACGCTGGTGGACTGCGACCGCATGATCGCAACCGCCCGCCAATCCGGCCGCACGCTGATGATCGGCCAGTGCATCCGCTTCTGGCCGCAATACGAGAAAATCAAGGCTCTCGTAGACGAGGGGCTGATCGGCGCCGTGCGTTTCGCCAAACTGGCGCGGCTAAGCAGCGCTCCCACCTACTCGGACGGCAACTGGCTTTTGAACGGCGCAGCCAGCGGCGGCGCGTTACTCGACCTGCACGTACACGACGTCGACTTCGCCCAATACCTGCTCGGCCTGCCCGCCACGATCGCGGCCGTGGGCTGCCGCGGCGTCTCCGGCCAGATCGACCACTCGTTCGCCACCTACAGCTATGGCGACGGCCGCTATGCACTTCTGGAGGTGAGCTGGGCCTATCACACTCCATGGCCCTTCGAAATGGCAATCACGGTATGCGGCGAGCGCGGCACATTGACCTGGAGTTCGCGCTCCGGCAACGACGTTCTCCATTACGCCGGCCGCGAGGAAGTGCAACGCATCGCGTGCGCGGACGAGGATGGCTGGAAGCGTGAGCTGGATTATTTCGTCCAGTGCGTTCGAGCCGGCCGCCCCGTGTCGCGCTGCCTGCCGGAGTCATCGCGCACCAGCATTGAGCTCTTCCTGCTCGAGCAGCGCGCCATCAGCGAGAACGCGCCCGTCGCGGTCAAGGGCGACTGAACGTCGGCGTCGCAGCTTTCCGCAGCCCGAAAACGTTTTTATGGGCCGCTTTGGCCGTCGTTCCGCTGCCACGCCGGCTTGCGGCGTGATGGCCTCCTCGCCGGCACGCTTCTCCACATTTGTCATTTCGCACTTTCCATTTAGCATTACGCCCGTCGGCACGAGCCGCCGGCCGCGAGACGCCATGAAGACCAGTAGCAGAGCCGCGCAGACGCGCAAGGTTCCCAAACCAGCTCAACTCCGCACGCGCCAGAGTTCGCCACTCGTCGCCTGGGCAGCGGCTGTGGTGCTGATGGCCGTGACGGTGATGGCCTACGTGCCTGCCATGCGCGCCGGCTTCATCTGGGACGACGACCAGTATGTCCATAACAATGCCGCCGTACGTGCGCTTGATGGACTCGGGCGTATCTGGTTCGACTTCACCGCCTCGCCCCAGTATTACCCGCTCGTCTACAGCAGCTATTGGCTCGAATACCGCCTCTGGGGCGACAACCCCGCCGGTTATCACGTGGTGAATATTCTTCTCCACGCGGCCGTGGCGATCCTGCTGTGGCGCTTCCTGCGCCGGCT
>JAAYXS010000332.1 GCA_012515775.1 Phycisphaerae bacterium | reverse complement strand
TCGCCCGTGAAAGACACGGCAGGACGCCGGCCCTACACCACAGACTGGAGGAAGAAGCATGCGGTGGAACAGGTGGTGGTTGCCGTTATTGACTTTGGCCTTGGTATGCGCGCCTTTGGCGGCGCAAGAGACGACGCCGGTCCGTTACGATAACTACAAACTCGTACGCGTGGCGATCGAGCGCGCCGGCCAGATCGACCAGATGCGTGCGTTGGGCGCCCAACTCATGAGCGAAGGCGAAGGCCTGGGGCCCGTGGATTACCTGATCCCGCCGGAGAGCATGCCGGCACTGCAGAAGCTGCAAGTTCCCTATCGGGTGTTGAATGACAACATCCAGGCGACCATCGATGCCGAGCGCGAGAGTATGGCGCGGTCCGGCGACGTCAGCCCGCTCGACCCGGACTGGTTTGCCGACTACAAGACGTTGGAACAAGTCAATGACAAATTGCACCAGTTCGCGGCTGACCGTCCAGACCTAGCCACTGTCTTTGAAGTCGGGCGGTCTTTCGAAGACCGGCCCATCTATGGCATTCGCATATCTGGACCGGGCGCCGGCAAGCCGGCCATAATGTTTAACGGCTGCCACCATGCCCGCGAATGGATCTCGGTCATGGTGCCGATGTGGATCGCCGACAAGCTCGTGTACGAATACGACAGCGATGCGCGCATCCACGCTGTGGTGGATCAGATCGAGTTCTTCATTATCCCGGTCGTCAATGTTGATGGCTTTGTTTACTCGCAGGTACAGCGAATGTGGCGCAAGAATCGTCGTCCCGGCTATAGCTGTATGGGCGTTGATCTGAACCGGAACTACGCCGCCGGTTGGGGCACGCCGGGCGGCTCGAGCGACAACCCTTGCGCCGAAACCTATCACGGGACGGCCCCGTTTTCCGAGCCGGAGACGGTGGCCATGCGCGACTTTACACTTGCCCATCCGCAGATCGTCGCCACACAGAGTTATCACAGCTACGGGCAGCTCATCATGTCGCCCTATGGCTATACAACCGCGTTGCCGCCGGAGCATGAATTCTTCACGGAACTAAACAAGGGCCAACACGACGCAATTCTGGCCGTGCACGGCGTCACGTACGAATACGGGCCGACTTGCACCACGATTTACCGGGTTTCCGGCGGCGATGTTGACTGGTACTACATCGAGCGAGGCATCTTCTCCTTCAGTATTGAGCTGCGCGACACCGGGACTTATCACTTCCTGCTGCCCCCCGACCAGATCATCCCCACCTGTGAGGAGAACCTGGCGGCTGCGCTGTACCTGGCAGAGTGGTTCACCACGCCGGTGAGGTTCGCCTTCCCCGACGGCTTACCAACGCGACTCACGCCCGATACGCCGGAAAACGTGACGGTCAAGGTTATCGCCGGGGGCGAAACGCTCGATACGGCCTCGCCGCGGCTGCACAGCCGGGTCGGTTCCAGCGGCGCGTTTACCGAGAGCATGTTGATCCCGCTGGGCGGCAACGTATACCAGGCCACACTGCCGCCCGCGCCGTGCGGCCGGACACTCGAATACTACTTCTCGGCCGCCACGACCGCCGGTGTAACGGGCGTTTCCCCCCAGGACGCCCCGGACACGACTTACGACGCGTCCGCGGCTCCAATTGCCATCGTGTTGGATGAGCCGCTGAGCACGAATCCGGGCTGGACCACGCAAGGGCAGTGGGCCTGGGGTGCTCCAGCCGGCCTGGCCGGCGACCCGCGAGCTGGCTACACGGACGGCGAAGTGTACGGCTACAACCTGAATGGCGCTTACACGAACAACATGCCCGAATATCACCTGACCACGGGGCCGCTCGACTGCACAGGCCTGACCGACACGCGTTTGTCATTCTGGCGCTGGCTGGGTGTGGAGAAATCGCCTTGGGATCATGCCTACGTGCGGGTCAGCAACGACGGCTCGACCTGGACCGACGTCTGGAAGAACCCGGATACGACGCTCATCGACACGGCCTGGGAGTACCAGGAGTTGGACATTTCCGGCGTGGCGGACAATCAGGCTACCGTCTATCTGCGCTGGACGATGGGCACGACTGATTCGGCGGACGTCTTCTGTGGCTGGAACATCGACGACGTACTGGTCCGGGGATTTGACCCTGACGGCTGCCCGCCGGTACTTGGCGATCTCAATTGCGATGGCGCGCTCAACGTGTTTGATATCGATCCCTTCGTTTTGGCACTGGTGGATGCGGCAGCCTACGCGGCGGCCTTTCCAACGTGCGACCACATGTTGGCGGATGCCAACGGCGACGGCCAGGTGAACGTGTTCGATATTGACCCGTTTGTGATCCTGCTAACATCAGGAGATTGATGAGCCATAATTTGCCTTCAACAACGCGGCGCTCGGACGGGAAGGGCAGCGGCGTACCGGCCGACGCGTTGCCCTCGCTTGCGCTTCGGGCTCAGAAGGATCCTGGGGGTCGGAGCATGGCTTTGCATTTGTTGGGAGTGACCCTGGACGAGCTGCGGGGCTGGTTTGTCGAGCAAGGGCAGCCGCGCTACCGGGCGGACCAGGTTGCGGACTGGGTTTTTGCCAAGGACGCGGACTCGTTCGAGCAGATGACCAATCTCGGCAAGCCGCTGCGGACCTGGTTGGCGGAGCGGTGCGAGTTGTATCGCTCCACGCTGACGCGCGAGGCGGCCTCCGAGGACGCGACGCGCAAGCTGCTGTTGACCTTTGCCGATGGGGCCGCGGTCGAAACGGTTTGGATTCCTGAGGAGGCGCGGCAAACCGCGTGTTTGTCGTCTCAAGTTGGTTGTCCGGTTGGTTGCGCGTTTTGCGCCAGCGGCCTGGAGGGCGTGCAGCGCAACCTCACCGCCGGCGAGATCGTCGAGCAGGCGTTGCGCGTGCGGCGATTGGTCCGGACCGCGGCCGGCGATCCCACGGCGCGCCTGACGAACATCGTCATGATGGGCATGGGCGAGCCGCTCGCGAATTATCAGGAAGTGGTCAAGGCCATTCGCATCATGAACGCCGCCTGGGGGCTGGGCATCGGAGCACGCAAGATCACCGTCAGCACGGTCGGGCTGCCGCAGCAGATTCGCAAGTTGGCCGGGGAAGAGCTGCAACTGAATTTGGCCCTGTCGCTGCACGCGCCCGACGACGATTTGCGGCGCAGGCTGGTGCCCTGGGGCAAGGTCCCCATCGCCGAGTTGCTGGATGCCTGCGAGTACTACTTCAGGCACACCGGCCGCGAAGTCACGCTGGAGTACGTGCTGCTCGAAGGCGTCAACAACCTGCCTGAACACGCCCGCCGGCTCGCTCCTTTGGCGCGCCACCTGCGCGCGAACGTGAACTTGTTGCGCTACAACCCCGTACCCGGTTTGCCGTTCGAGCGGCCGACGGCCGAGTCGGCCTTCGCGTTCCAGCAGCAGTTGCGCGACTTGGGCGTCAACGTTCACCTGCGCAGCTCGCGCGGGCAGGACATAGCCGCGGCCTGCGGGCAATTGCGGCGGGCGGCGGCCACTTCCGCGACCTGTTAAGCGGGCGCGAATACGTGTGCGGGAGGGCGCCTCGCCTGCGGGGCGCCCATTCTGCACGTATTTGCCCGGAATGACACTTCCGGCGAATCAGCCGCCTGTGAGTAGTGCAACGAAAGGATCTATGTCGAACACGTTCACAGATCCGTCTCCGTTGGCGTCAGCGTTCATGATGCTGCAACCCGGGAAGGTCGCCTGATACGCACTCGAGTCGGTCAAAGCCAGCACAAACGGATCAATGTCAAAGACGTTTACGACGCCATCGCAGTTCAAGTCCCCAAGCAATGCGGCGGCCGCGCACTCATCCGGAACGCCGTCGTTGTCAGTGTCCAGGCTTTCGCCGCCGGCGATATCGCACTCATCGGGCACGCCGTTCGCGTTGCAGTCCGGACTGAACCCCGACGCAATATCACATTCGTCGGGAACAGCGTTGTTGTTGCAATCGCCGGCAGATAGGGCGGCCGGCCCTATCAGCGTGAACTGGAACGCGCCCGTGGCGCCGTCCTTGCCCGATATCCGAATCCAGTACGTGCGGCCGGCTTGCACAAAAAGGCTAAGCGCGGACTGCGTCCCGTAGTAATCGTCATTGCACACCACCTGGTCACTTGCGGTACCTGGACAGCCGCTGTGGACCGACAGCACCGTGTCAAACGCCGAGCCTGCCAGGCTGAAAGAGGCAAAACCGCTGCCGGTTGGTGTATAGGAATACCATACGTCCGGGCTGGCGCCCGATAAGCCGCAAGTGGCGGAACCGTCGTTGGTCGCCCCCACGCTCGTGCCGTGCAGGGTCACGCCCGGGCCCACAGCCTCGGCATCGGCGCAGGCATCCTCGCCCGGAGTATCGGGCGCCGGCAGCAAATCACACTCGTCCGGAATGCCGTTCTGGTTGCAGTCCGCGGCACGGCCGTCCGACACTTCACAGTCATCTGGTATGCC
>JAAYXS010000331.1 GCA_012515775.1 Phycisphaerae bacterium | reverse complement strand
TGCGCAACGACCGCCGCACGGACTACATCTTCAGTTGGGACAAGATGCTGGCGCTGACCGGCAACACGGCGCCTTACATGATGTACGCCTACGCGCGGATTCGATCCATTTACCGCAAGGCCGCGGAGCGCATCGGCTCGCCGGATGTCTACGCGCCCGGCGTCCGCCTGACCCTAATTGAGCCGGCGGAACTGGCGCTGGGCCTGCGTCTGGCGCGGCTGCGCGAGACGATCGATGTGGTCGCGGCGGATCTGGAGCCGCACGTGCTGTGTACGTACTTGTACGAACTGGCCGGCGACTTCATGCGGTTCTATGAGACGTGTCCGGTGCTCCGCGCACCCGACGACGCCACGCGCCTCAGCCGTCTGCGTCTGTGCGATCTGACCGCCCGCACACTGAAGCTCGGCCTCTGGCTGCTCGGAATCGAGACCATCGAAAGAATGTAGAGATCATTGAACGCTGTAGCAGAGCCGGCTCGTTGTAGAGCAGAGCCGGCTCGTGTCGAGCCGGAGGGGTCGTTGTGCCGACAATCGCGCAGTGGGGCAAAACCGTGCTGAGGGGTCGCCTTTAACACATTCCGGGGCGACACGCCCCGGCTCTGATCTCTGGTCCGCCCCCGCTCTGTTCTATCTTCCAATCGTGCCGTGCGACGGCCCCGTGCGCACGGTGCGATTCTGCAGGTCGATGCTGAATTCCTCGCCCACCAGAATGCGCGCCTCGGCAGAGTCCGGGTTCTCCTCGTAAATGCGCGCTTTAGCGGCGGCCGATCCAAGCACGCGCACCACTCTTTGCTCCAGATCAAAATCAAGTTGGTGGGCGAAGACAGTGCGAACCACCGATTCCCAGCGCTGGGTGGTCTTCGAACCGGACTGCTTAACCAGCACCTCGCGCTCGTCGCGCAACTCCGCGTTGCCCGACGCCAGCAGCCATTTCAGCCGCGTATCGCGCGATGACATCGCCCCGGCCCGGTCCCCCTCCGCCCCCGCGACCAGAAACCCGCATTCCAGCCGGTCGCAATCCAGCGAAGTGTTGCGGCTCTTGAGCTGGGCCAGCAAACCGGGGTCGCTGCGAACCTCCGGAAGCATTTCTTCCAGCCGAACCATCTCGCGCCCGGCGACGTGTATGAAACGTACGTTGCCATCGAACACCGTCGAATCCGAGCGCACCGGCCCCTCCGACCCTAGCGCGTACGTCATCCCCTTAGTGCAGCGCATCACCGTCTGGCTCGGGCCGCGCGTCACCATGGCCGACGGCAGGCCAAACGTCTCGTCGCCCTGACCGGCTGTCTCAGGCCGCAGTTGCCGGTTGACCACCAGGAGTGTCGTCTCGCCCTGCGTTTCTATGTTGCGCCCGACAATATCGATTTCCAGCCGCGGCGCGCCGATGCTCGAGTGGGTCACGGGTTTTGTTTCACCCGGCTCCAAGCTCTCGACCTGGATCAGTGCGTTCTTTGCCAGCAAGCGCAGCGGCTCCTTGCGGATGGCGCGCTTCATCTCGCCGCCGCGGTCGAGCCAATCGCCGCGCTGGCGCGCTTCGCCGGCCAGAGCCTGTCCCGGACGCTGCACAAGTGCGAAAATGCTCTGTGCCTGGCGCCAGAGTTGCGGACCCAGCACGAAGCACGCCTGAATGCTTTGCCGTGAACACGCCGGGGCCAGCGCGTTCAGCCAGCCGGGCATGCGCGGCCCCGTCGGGGCGGCTTGCTTGGCATCCTCGAGCAGCAGCGTCAGCTCGTCGGCGTGCAACGACTCATCACCGTTGACGGCGACCACATCGCCCGCCAAGTGCACCGTGTTCTTCTCGAGATCCACGTCCAACGACTCGGTGCTGGTCACCTGGATTGGCGTACGCCGGCTGCGCTGCCGGCCTTGCAAGCTGCGTGTGGCCTCGAACCGCAGCCGCGACGGACCCGCTACGTGCAGACCATCCCATTCCAAATCCACGCGTTCCCCGCGCACCGTGTACGGAAAGCCGTGAACCAGTGCGTGCCGCTCCGGCGTTCCGAAGACCGTGCCGCGCTGCAACTCATTCTCCCCGGAAAACTCGGCGAAGATTCGCTCGCCGCGCGCCGCCAGCCGGTTCTTGCGGGTCGGATCAGACATGGCCGCGTGGCCGATGACTTCCAGTGTGCGCAGCACGAACTCCGGCCCGCCCGCGGCGGCATCGCCGGGATCCATTGCAGCGTGTACCTTCTGCCCGCGCAGCCAGGCTCGGCCGCGTTTGATATGCACCGAGCCGAGCGCGTCCATCTGCCGCGGGTAGCCCCGCTTGGCGTCGGTCAGTCCAAACAGGATTTCCAGCCGATCGCTCTGGAGCGATTCGTCACGCTGCTCCAGGCGCACATCGCCCGAGGCCACCGTCTTTTCCAAAGCCGCCTCGATCGACGCTTGGTCCGCGCCGTCCGCGAACGTCACGTCGATCCGCTCGGCCGACAGCGTCTGCTCGCCGAGATCCACTGACGCCGCCCCCACGAAAGTGGCGCTCTGCAATCCGCCGGCGCTCATCCAGTCGGCCAGCGGCGCTTCGCCGGCTTCGGCCTCATTTCGCGGCTTGTCGGCCAGGTGCAGCTCGCCCCAAAGCGCGCAGCGAATGGCCTGCCGCCGGCCGCCGGACCCGGCTGCGCTGGTGAAATCGACGTCGCCGATAAGCTTCACCACCTTGCGCTCCTGGTCCATATAGATGGTCTGGGCCGAGCCGGCGAGCTGCTCGCCGCGCGCGAATTCAACCCGGCCGCCAGGGGCCGGATGCAGCCAGAGCTGCTTGTTTTCGTCGTGGTATTCCAGGCGGCCGCAGACCAGCTTCTCGTCCCCCCTCCACAACTTGACCTCCGTCCCAAGTGCCTCGAGGTGGCGCCGCGGCTTCTCTCCCGTGTCAGCCGGCACGGGTTCAACCCGCAACTGCCCGCCCCAATGCACGATCACGCCGGAGCGCTCCGCGGGCGCAGTCGTCGGCGCACTCGCCGGCGCACTCGCGGGCGCCGACTCCGGGTGTGCAGCCTCTTTTTCGACCGGCTGCTCCGCGGGCGCCTGCGTTAAGTCATGGCTGCTGCCGCCAACTTCGAAAAGCATTCGCACTTCGTCAGCAACCAGCCCCCCGCCGGTGGTTTCGCCTTTGAACTCATAGGCGGTCACGCCGTCAGGCAGGACGCATAAGTAGGCCTTCTGCGCTTTTTTGGGCCGCCGTTGCTTGGGCGCAGCGACCTGCTTGACCGATGTTGCGGCAGCCATCGCTTCTTCTGCCGTCGCAGCTTCTGCCGCCGCGGCATTCTC
This sequence comes from Phycisphaerae bacterium, assembly GCA_012515775.1. Taxonomy (GTDB): domain Bacteria; phylum Planctomycetota; class Phycisphaerae; order UBA1845; family Fen-1342; genus JAAYXS01. The sequence continues at coordinate 1,315 of JAAYXS010000331.1, read as the reverse complement.
ATCCTCGTTGCGCAGCAGCCCGCCGCCGCCGTAAAGCACCAGGCGCTCACCCGCCCGCAGCGTCAAACTCTGAATGACGTTGTCGGCCTGATTCCAGATCAGGTGCAGCCCAACGCCGGCCAGCTCGAAATCGTGGCCGACGATTTTGATCGGGCCGTCCGTGCGCAGCTCGCCCGACTCGAAATCAAAGTCGATTTGAGCGAGCATGGCGAGAATCTCATCCTGCGGCCGCTCCGAAAGCGGCGTGCGCTGCCGTTCACGCGAGCGGTCCAACAGCAGTTCGACGTTCCCCTTCAGCCAGCCGGCGCGCGGCCGCCCTTGCACCTTCTCGAGGTCTTCGACTTGCAACTGCCCCTCATCGGCGGACATCGTGGCAATCATGCCGCTCGGCAGCCACATGGTCAGCCGTGGTTGCTTAACGTAGACCTCGTCCTTCGCGTCCGCGACCGGCGTCCACTCCTCGCATTCGAAGCGCTGCACGGGCCGCCCGGTCTCGCGGTGATAGATGGTGAAGGAGACGCCTCCGCCTGAGGGTACCTCCATGTTCGGCAGTCGCAAGGCCTCACCCGCGCGGCCGCGGTCCACGGGCAAAACTTCCGGGGAATCGCCGCTCGCGTTGAGGACCGGGTCCTGCACCACGACCAGATACCCCAGGAAAAGCGCGCCGAACAGCGCCAGCGTCGAAAGCAGCAAAATGGCATTGCGGGCCATGCTCGGGCTTCCTTACCGCACTCTAGCCAGCCCCCGTCAAACGCCGTAGTACTTCAGAACTTCCTGCCAGCGGCCGTCGCGCCTCAGCACGTGCTCAATGGCCTCGCGCACGGCGCCCTGCCCGCCGGCCCGCTGGGTAACCAGCTTAGCCGCCGCTTTCACCTCGGGCACGGCGTTGGCGACTGCGACCGGAAAGCCGCAGGCGCGCATGGGCGGCAAATCGGGCAGATCATCGCCGATGAAGGCAATTTCGGACAATTGCAGGGCCAGCCGGGCGGCCAGTGTCCGCAAATCGGCCAGCTTGTCGGAACTGCCCTGAATCACGTGCTCTATGCCGAGATCGCGCGCCCGGGCCTCGACCGCGGCGCAGCTTTTTCCTGAGAGAATCACCGCCACACCGCCGAGCTTCTGAAACCAGCGGATCGCGAAGCCGTCCTGGACATAAAAGGCCCGCGCCGACCGCCCTTCGCTGTCCACGAAGATGTGACCATCGGTCAGCACGCCGTCCACATCCAGACACACGCAGCGAATCTCAGGCATAATATCGCCTCAGCTAATCGCGAGCGCGAGAATCCGAGCCCGAAGCGCCAGCGAGGGCCAACGC
>JAAYXS010000330.1 GCA_012515775.1 Phycisphaerae bacterium | reverse complement strand
CTGAGCGACCTGCAGGAAATGGCGGCCGGCGCGTTCAGCAGCACCAATCCGCTGAAACGCGACACCAACGGCAACGGAACGAGCGACGGACACGACCCCTATCCGCAGTTCGCGGTACAGACGGCCGTCGCGCCGGCAGATGAGCAGTTAATTCACCGCATTCTCGCCGGCGAGCCGCCCGAGCCCTTGCTTGAAAAGCTAGGCCGGATCAGCTCCGCCTGGTGCGACACCGACGTATATGCCGTTTACACACCAGAAACGCTGACGCTCCTTTTCAAACTGCGCAAACCGGTACAGCGGCTGTTCGCCCCGGTTGACTTCAACAACGACGGCTGGTTCGTTGGCAGCGACCAGGTTTACGCCAGCGCGGAGCTCGAATGGCCCGCCGCCGGTCAACCGCGCCTCCGCGGCGCTCAGCTCTGTGAAGCCGCTATATTAGCCCAAGCCGGCGGTCCCATTCTGCTGCTGAAAATCAGCGTCCCCGCGGCCCGCGAACCTCTGCGGCCGGGCTCTTCGGTTGCCGTGTGCGTGCGGCTCGAGAATGGCCGGGGCCGCGTGGCGTTTCTTCTGGACCCGTGGCAGTTGCTTAGCCTGAGCCTCAGCGAATCCGGTGCGCCGCAGCGCTCAGAGCAGGCCAAGGAAGTCGCCGGTTGACCACCCACAGCAAGCTAGTTCGTTCTTACTATCTCGATCCGGCCTGGCCGCTTTGGGTTCGCCGGCAGAACCGGCGCGTTATTGACTGCGAGCGCTGCCCGCGCTTGCGCGAATACTGTCGAACCATCGCCGAGCTGCGCCGCGCCGCCTTCCGCGAGCAGACCTACTGGGGCCGGCCCGTGCCGAACTTCGGCGACCCGGCCGCGCGGCTGCTCGTCATGGGCCTTGCGCCGGCCGCCCACGGCGGCAATCGTACCGGCCGGCTTTTCACCGGCGACCGCAGCGGCGACTGGCTGTTCCGCGCCTTGCACCGCGCCGGGTTCGCGAATCAACCGACCGCCGTGAGCATAGATGACGGCCTCGAGCTAAAGGACGCGTTCGTCACGGCCGTGATCCGCTGCGCGCCGCCGCAGAACCGCCCGCTGCCTGAAGAAATCCGAAACTGTTCCGATTATCTGGACGAGACGCTGCGCCGCGTACCCTGGCGCGTCCTGGTGGCGCTGGGCGGCGTGGCATGGGTGAACGCGGCCCGCCGTCTGGCTGTGCGCCCGGGCCCGTTTCGCCACGGGGCCGAATTCGAGTTGCCAGAAGGCCGTGTGCTATTGGCGTCGTATCATCCCAGCCAGCAGAACACGTTCACCGGGCGCCTGACCGAGCAGATGTTCGACGCGATTTTCCGCCGTGCGCGGCGGCTTGTAAGCAAATCCTGACCGAGCTACGCAGCACGCAAAGGGGCTTTTCAGGCAAAGCGGAGCCTCGCCCTCCGCGAAATCCTCAGAAAAAATCGGCGCCGCCCGCAACCTTACGATTCTGATAATGTAGTGCTTACAGGGTGTTCAGTTGGCCCGCCCTGGGCTTATAATTCGAGCACCTGCGAGCTGAATTCAAGATAAGGTGGCGGGAATCCAAGGCCCCACCCGCACGACGAGGGTAACGGAGAGATACCTGAATGTTGGTAGCTGTTCTGCTCGCGCCGCTCATCGCGCTTTTCCAAACCGCACCGTCTGCCAACACCGGGG
>JAAYXS010000329.1 GCA_012515775.1 Phycisphaerae bacterium | reverse complement strand
TACCGGCGACTGCCGCCCGGCCGGCCGGCGCGGCGGTACTCGGGAGGCCATGTGTTTGGGTGGGCTGAAACTCCACTGGGCCGATTTTGCAAGCGCGCCGGCCGTCCGTCAACGCCGGCACCGCGCCCGGCGGCGCGTCAGGGCCGGCTACTGCTCCTCGACCAGGCGTGCATCGATCTCAACCGACGAGGGCGACTTCCATTCCGTGCCGTCCGGGCGCGTAACGGTCACGCCAGGCTGATCGTCCAGCCGCAGCGCCACGGTCGCGAGTTGGGCGTCGGCGAATTTGATCCGCAGCTCGCGCTCGTCCAGCTCGGTTGAAACGGGCGGAGTCTGCCGGCGGCCGGCCTCGATGAAGAAGAGGGTTGCAAACAGGCAAACATTCGCTTTTTGGGCGGGCGCGATTTCGATTCGGCCCCAATGCGCGTGCTGAGCGAAACCTGAGCCGAGCACCGTTGGTTGGCCCAGTCGGAACCAGGCATTTTGAGGATTCCGCTTGGCGGCCGGCTGTATCAAATTTTCGAAACCGGCCGGGTCGCCGCCGCTGTAGACGCGGCCGGCGTGCGGGCCCTGCGGAACAGTCATGCTCTTGGCCGGTCCGCCGCCGACCCACAGCTTGCGCGGGTTGGGCAGGAGACTGGTCATGTACGCGACGCCGTCGCCGTCCGCCCAGCGCAGCCAGGCGGCCTGATCCGCCCGCCATATGCCGGCGTCGGGGCCTTCTCCTGCAATTTGTTCGGCGGTCGCGAGTTCCGAGCCGTCCATCGTTGGCCGGGCGGGAATGTGGACTACGCACGTTGGATCGGATTGCGCGGCGCCACGCAGGCGGTCAACAACCAGCAGGGCGCGTCCATCCAGAAACAAGAACTCCCGTGTATAGGCCGAGGCGAGGCGGGACTCGTAAGCGGGGAGCAGGTCCAGCGCCAGGTAGGCCACGTCCGCATTCTGTCCGTACGCGATCTGTCGCGCGGTCTGCCGCGGGTTGCCGTCCAGATCACCCGCGAAGTCTACACACGTACCTTCGATCAGACGCTGCCCGGCCAATGGCTGGTATGGCAGACCGTACCAGCGTTCAGTGCGCAACAGTCCCTGCAAAACCAGACAGTTATGTGCGATTGCGGAAGCGAAGTACTGCTCGAACTCGAACGGCCGCGGGCTGTGCCCCAAGCGCTGCTCGCCGTTTTTGGCGGGCACGGCTTCGAGGCAAATGTCATCGCCGCCGGAAACCGTCAAGTGCCCGCCGCTGTAGATCAGGAAGTGGCCCGCGTCAAAATGCTGACCGCGCCGCAGAAACGGCTGACCGGCTTCGATCCAAACGCCCGTCTCGGACTTCCCGGCGGCGCTGCGAAACACCACCGCTCCGCCGAAGTTGCGCGCCAGCGGCAGGCGCGAAAAGTCGCAGCGCGGCACATCCGCAAGGTCGAAAACAATGGGCACCCACTGCCACGGCAAAGCCAGCGGCTCGGCTGCGGTCCCGCGCAGGCGTTGCTCGACGCGGCGCGCGACGAAGCCGGCGGCTGAATCGCCGCTGCGTAGCGCGATCAGATGGGCCGTGAGCGGATGCAACTCGTCCCAACGCGGCGCGGGCGAGAGGGGGGCATCGGTGCCATCGTCGCGAATGAAGGCGTGCTGCAGAGCCGGGTGCGCGAAAGACGCGAACACATAGTGTTCCAGCCAGCGTCCGACGCGTGGACCGAACTCCTGCCAGGCGTCCGCGCCCAGCGCCAGACCGGCGATCTCAACTGCCAGCGCTGCGTCGTTCTCTTCGTTCGGTCCGGCGGTCGGGCTGGTCGGCGCCAGGCCGCGCCACTCCAGGAACTTCGGAAAGGTGTTTCGGAAGTACTCGTTGGCGGCGTCCAAAATCACGCGGCGCATCCGGCCCCAGGAGGCGCTGGATTCATCCTCTTCGTCGACCAGCGCGGCCGCGGCTAGCGCGGCAAGTTTTTCACGAAAGACGAGGTGATCGAGCGGGCTGTCGGCGGCCGTCAGCGGGCCCGCGGACTGCGCGAGATTGGTGATGAATGTGCGCCGCGCGTCGGGCGGCAGATCCGCCCAACACCAGTCCAGCGCGATTACCATTTCCAGATTGCTGAGGAGCGACGGCCCCGGGCGGCGCAGAGTCCTTTCAATCAGCCCCAGACGTTGCGCGGCCAGCGGGTCGGCCGGTTCGATCAAGTGCAGGAACGCCACCGCGCCGATCTCGCCGGGCAACGGATCATCACCGAGCCGGCCGAGCGAATGACTGCGCAGCGCTTGGAATTCCAGGACATGCGATCCCGGGCGGCCCCCGTTTGCCACATCGTAATCAGTCGCAACGCCGCAGGCGTAACGCAAACGCGGCAGATCGGCGGGGCTTAGCAACAGACGCGGATGGGTCCCTCCCGCCGCCTGGCCGGCCAGCAAAACCAAGACCGC
>JAAYXS010000047.1 GCA_012515775.1 Phycisphaerae bacterium | reverse complement strand
GCCGGCGAGGGTTACAGCCAGCACGCAGCAGGCAGCGGCCCGCACTTTTCGACACCGGTTGAGCATTGATGCTTGCATGTTTTTAGCTCCTTTCGGCTTTGCGCGAATGAGTGCGCGACCGACGCCAGTTTCCGTAACGGATAGCGGTTTTAGGGTGCCCGACAGCGGTTTTAAATGCGTACTGGCCGGAGCAAGGATTCCGGAACTACATCACGAACGTAGCCGTGGTGCAGCGACGCTAAGTACGCATTTCGACTCCGCGCCCGAACACACGCTTGTCCATAGACCGCCTCCCGTTGCAGTGACATTTGAATGCTACGCACCCGGGCCACTGGGCCCGGAGAATTCCAAGTAATCTCGCGAACGTGCGCAGGCGCGAATGCGATGCGATAAAGGCGATGATGTTCGGAGGAAAGGTTGGGCGTTCGGAGGAAAGGTTGGGTGCGGGCATGAGTGGTTGCTCGGCCGGCCCGAAACGCGACGCGCTAAAGGCGAGCGTGTTCGACGGAAAGGGCGACGGGGCGTGGGGATGAATGCCGACTTGTCGGCTATTTGTGTGGGTTACACCCAAGGTCCTATAATATATATTATGTTGCGTTGGATGCGCCGCGACAAAACCGGCCTTGCTCAAAACCAGGACCTCTCCGGCCCGGCGTCATCCCAAGGAGCTCACGGACCCGGCGTTGGATGTGGCCTGGCCGGCGGCACCGGTTTCCTTAGATCCTTCAACTCAAACCCACTGAGCGGCATGAGTTGGCGGCGACTGTAATCGAAACCGTATATCGCCATGCGCTGCACGGCCAAATCGATGACCACGATGCCTTCTTGCGAACTGGAAATCTGCTGCGTCAGCATCTTGTAGTCGCCGCCCGCATCGACCATTCCGACGGCTTGGGCCGGCTTAGCGAGCGTCGTCAGGAGCAGGAACGCTGTCAGGAAGACCGCCGCGGTGACGCTGAGAACGCCGATCGCGAGCGATTTTCCGTCGAGCGAAGTCGTATGAATCGCGGCAACCTGTGCCGTGGCGGCCTGGCTCGAACCTGCCACGTGGCTCGGACCTGCCGCGGCCGCGTGGTTCGAACTCGTGTCAGTCGTTTGAACTGGCTTTGATTCCGGAGTGTTCATGTCTTAGTCCCGGTTGCTGCGAAAATCGTGGTTCAGGTCGCGCCAGTCGGTGTAGTGCAACTGACGCGTGCTCTTGTCCCACATGAAGACGTGCAACGTGTGTTCGCGTGTGTCTAGCAGATACAGGGCATCGTATTTGTCCTGAATCTCGCCCGAAACCGCGAGCAGATTGCTGGGGGCGCCAGCCGCCTGAGCATGGGCGGCCGGCAATGAGCACGTGACCAGAAATATGCCGACAAGCAGCACGACATTGGCGCAGATAAGCGCCGCCAGCCAGATATTCTTGGGCATCAATCGAGCTCCGCGGTCAATCCAGATGCGACCGATGCGGGTTCTTCATGGCCACCCCGACGCAGCCGACGATAAAGGCCGATGCGACGACCCACGGGACCCAGTTTGTCCGGTGCGGTATGGCAGGAACGTCGTACCACGGTGCCCTATCATCGTCGTCGTCTGCCGCGTTCGCTATGCCGACAGGCAGACTTAGGATCAACAACAGACCCAGACGCGTCCAAAATCTTCGTGCGAACATAAAGCGCTCCCGCTACCCAGACATCGTAGCTCGCGGTATGCGGCCTAACAAGTGGGCTGCAAGTCGGCTGAGCTGGGATTGGTTGAAGCGCGTGGATGCGAAAACTCACTCCTTGCTTGGCCCGTCCGTTTCAAGCACCACGTCTGTGCTGCGTGTATTGCGTACCAGCGGTTCGCTCGGGCCGCCGTCCACCAGCGGAAGCGTCACGGTAAAGCTCGAGCCGATGCCCAGACGCGACATGACCCAGATTCGTCCGCCCGCCTGTTCGACGATTTCACGCACGATCGAAAGCCCGAGCCCAGTCCCCGGTAGGCCGGCCGCCAAGGCATTGGGCCCCCTGCTGAACGCTTCGAAGGCTGGTTCCTCGCCCAGATGGTCGGACCGCAGCAGCGTCGGGTCGATGCCTATGCCCGTGTCGGTCACGTGGATACCAAGTGAGGTGGCCCGGCCACCCACGTGACGAGCCGTGAGGATCAGGCGCACGCACCCGGGGCCATTGGTGTACTTGATGGCATTGTCGAGCAAGTTGCTGATGCAATCGCGCAGGTCGCGCGGATCCACGCGGACCATCAAATCACCGGCCGGCGGCATCCAGCAGGTCAGCTCAATCTGCTTACTTTCCGCCAGCGGACGAAAACGGTTGTAAACCTCCGTAGCGACGGCGCGTGCATCGGTGCGGCTGACCCGATGGCGGTCGGGATCTGCGTCTTGGACGCGGGCCAGCGTAAGCAGCTCAGAAACCTGGGCCATGCCCTCCTGGCAGCGGCGGATGATTTTGGCGCAAGTGCTTTGAATTTCCGGCAGCTCGGTGACCAGCCCATCGCGGATCAGGCTGGCCAGCGTCTGTGCGATCGCCAGCGGCGATTTCAGTTGATGCGCGGCGGTCTGCATGAAGCGCGCCCGGCGGGCCTGAAGATCAGCGATCGCCTGCCGCGACTGCGTGAGGGCCGCATTCGCACGCTTCAGCTCGATTTCGTGCTGGTCGAGCAGCACGGCAATTCGGAACGCAAAATAAAACACGCCCAAGATGGCACAAGCAACCACAATGACCGCCAGCGCGACATACGCCGGTTGCTGATACAAATCCAGCCCCGCCACCTGCGGCGATAGCGCGAAATGTGGCAGGCTGCCGCTCCACTCCGCAACGGCCATGCCCGTGTAAAGCACAATCGCCAGACAACACTGTAGAAAGGCCTGCCCCCTCGTGAGCAGCAGCGCGCCGATAGTCACGTGAAATAGATAAAAGGCGGACATTGGGTTTTCAACGCCGCCGGTGAAATGCAGGATGGCCGTCAGCAGCACGAGGTCGCAGGCCACCTGGGCGTTTGCGAACAGCCGGGCGCTCCGAACGTCGCCCTCAGCGGCCTCGCCCGGCTCGGCAAAACGCTTGCGCAAAACGCGAGACAGCGCCGTCCATATCACGTTCAGGAGGCCAACGCCCGCCACGACCAGGACCAACTGCACCGGCCGCCGCACGTCAGGGAAGATCACGCGTTCGGCCGCGAGGACCGCCACTGCGACGCCGAAGAAAATCCAGCGCAGCCGGACGAACCAGTGCAAACGCAGCAACACTACCAGCGCCCCACCCCGGTACGAGTCGGCCGCGGGAGTCGCCGGACGATTTTGTTTGGTGGCGACCGGAGCGGCGTCTGAATGGTGTTCGTCGGCCGTACTCACGTCAGCAACTTAGCTGGCCGGTGAGAAGCGGGCAATACCGATGCGCGTAGGCAAAACGTCTCAGCCGGCCCATTCGCGGGGCGGCAACTCGGCCGGGCGCTCGGGGTCTACGAGCCAAAAACGGAGCAGGTCGTGCTTCAAATCAACCGTTGCCACGGTGCGAACCTCGGCACGGTGGATTGCGCCGGGGTTGATGATCCGGACTGTTCCACACTGCCGGTCATAAGGCACATGGCGATGTCCGAAGAATACGTAATCCGCTCCCGCCTGGCGCTTGAATGGGCCCGGGTCGACGCCGTCGGCCAGGCGCGTCAGCCGGGCGAACTCTGGCTCGTGTCCGTGAAAGACGGAGATCGCCTTATTGCTGATGTTTAGGCGTAACGGGGTGCTGGCCGGTGGCGTTAGCCCAAGGCTCCGCACATAGGCGATTAATGCCGTATCAGGCTCATCCGTGTTGCCCCAGACGAAGTGCGCTTGCACCGTCGCGAGTTGATCCAGGACCGTTTCGCCCCCGACGTCGCCACAGTGGACGAAGACCTGCGCGCCCGCTTGGCGCAGAACGCCCAGGGCGGAAGCGGTGAGTTCGGCACGACCGTGGGTGTCGGACAGTAGGCCCACAATCACTTCTTTGTTCTCCGCCCCCCTGCCATCAAGCGTGGGGGTAAAGGGATTAAAGGGACAATGTTTCGATTCCGGCCCGACATGGCCGGACTCCGTTTACTCGGGCACCTCGACTAACTCGAACGTATTGCCCTCGGGGTCGGCCACTGTGGCGAGCCGCAAGTCGTTGTATGTCTCGGTTTCGCCTACTTGCCGACCATTTCTTTCCAAAAGCCTCGCCAGGGTTCCGTCGAAATCCGTCGTGGTAACGTCGAAGCTGAAGCCCGGAGCCGTGCCGGGCTCCGGACCCTGCTCCAAATCCCAGGGCTCGACCGGGGCGATCAGCACCAATGAGGGGCCGCCATCAGGAAAATCAAGCCGGGCGAACGACCCATGCTCGCTTTCTTCTTTCTCGGCGACTTCCAATTGCAGGCCGCCGGCCCAGAAATCCAGGGCCGCCGCGAATTCGCTCACGTACACATGAATATCGCCTATTGCCAGCATGGGAGTGCTCCAAAGTCGTCGTTTTCCCGCGAGGTTCATCCTCGCCGGGCCGGCGCATCAGCGCCAGCCGGTACAGTACTGCGCATTCCGGTTCGGCACCATCCGGTGTCGCCGCCCTTGAAGCTGCCCGGCGCGGCGGCCAGGTCGTCGCCGCGCATTCGCGGAGGCTCCGGCAAGGGCTTGGGGTCGGGTATTTCGCCGCCCATCGGGATCAGCCTGGGACTGTTCGGCAGGTCCAGTTCAAATTTCCCGCCGGGCGGGTCGGGCAAAGCGTCTTTGGCCGGGCCGGTGAATGCGAATTCGTACGGCTCCCACAGATACCGCGCAACCTCGACGAATTCGTGCCCGATCGCGCCAGTCACGAGAGCGACGTACGGAAATCCCCCCTCCTCTCGCAGGCAGAAGCCGGCCACATCGGGTCCTGCGAGCGTCAAGGCCGGCTCGACTGAGCCAAGGAAGACCCAGACGTGCCGCGGGCTGATCAGCAAGTGCGGGAACACCTCCGCGTCTTTCGCAACGTGCAGGCATAGCAGCTCTTCCTCCAGGCCCTCTGCGACCAGGCGCACTTCGCCGTCAGGGTTGAGCAGCACAGGCGCACGCAGCACCTGATCGCCCCGCAGGTCGGCTACTCCAAGCGCCCAGCACTCATTCGAAAGCGGCACAACACGCAGGTGAGACGCCGTGGCGTCGCTCATCTCAGCCGGCACGCACAACGGCTCCAACCCGGAAAGCCCCACCAGCCGGACTGCCGCGCTCAGGCCATCGTGCGGGTCCGCCAGGCGAATGAAAGCCTGGTCAGGCGCCCAGCTCTCAGCACCGGGCACGATCAATGTCAGTTTCGTACCCGGCTCTGCAGCCTGCGGCGTGGCGGACGGCGCAGGCGTTGCCGGGCGGTCTGCGCGGTCGCAGGCGTGCACCAGCGTCACAAAAATAAGCAGCCCGCAGAAAGTCGCACACCTCGAGCTTGGGTGAGGATCGAGCGCCATAAGGTGAGTTTAGGTTCTGCCGTTCAAACCGACAAGAAACGTCCCGCGTGCCGCCGATGACCCGGCCCGGCGAGCGATTACGCCAGCACGCGTCACGCCAGCGGATGCGATGCACGCGCTGCAAGCTGCAAATTGAATCCGCTGACACCAGGTGACGCCCCTACCGATCGCAACCTGCGCCCGGACGTGTCCGCCAATGCCCGTTCAAATGCTCGCGGCGCCGGCTCCGAATCGTCAGATCTACAGATTTACGGCTCTAGGGCAGCTCTGTCCTGGCCCATTTTTTGTGTTGCGAACAGGTTAGCTACAGATTTAGCTGACAACTCCAGTCGATGCACGCAGCGTAACGACGCTTGGCATGCGCAGTTCGTACGTCGCTTACAAGAGCTTCACGCCGAATTCAGTCACGTTTCAGAAGAGCGGACTAAGTTTGATTGTATTGGGAGGGAATCAGCCGCTGGTGCGGCGCGTAGGCACGGAGGACTAGCCCGGCGTTGGGCTTACTTGGAAACAGGATGCCGATCCACAGGAGACCACAAATGATCAGAGGCTTGAGGATTTCGTGCGCCGTGCTGTCCGTCTGCGGCTTGGCCTTCATGGCTGAGGCCCAAATGGAGAGTCCGCACCAGGCGCAAATCACCGCGCGGCTGCTTCAGCAACAAGGCAACGTTGATCTAGCCAGCGCTATTCAAACCGCCCAGCAGCACGTCAACGGAAAGGCTATCAATGCCGACGCCTTCGTCCTGCCGCCCTGGCAAACCGGCGGCACAGAGCAGCTCAAATTTGCCATTACTTGCGTCACGGACAACCAGCTCCAGACTGTGTTTATTGATGGTAAATCCGGGCGCGTGGAACACGTCCAACCCGCCATGACCGGCCGCATGGGCATGGGCGGCTTCCAGCCGATGGGCCACGGACAACCGCAGTACGGACAACCGCAGTACGGGCAACCATCCCAGCCACAATACCAGCAGCAACCCGGATTTGGCCAGCAACCCTACGGCAGTTGGCAGCAGCGCGAGTGGCAACAGGGCCAGCCGCAGTGGCAGCGCTGGCAGCAGCGTGGCTCCGGCCAGACGGGGCAGCCGGGTTACTGGCAGGGCGGGCGCGGCTGGCAGGGTGATACCGGCGGGACCCCACAAGGGCAGTTCCAGCCTCGCTTCGGGGCGCCACAGCCGTGGGGCGCGGGGGCGGAGTTTGAGTCGGGTCAAGGTTACGAGGCCCAGCGATACCAGCCGGGTCCCTACGGTCAGCCGATGGGCGGCCAGCCGATGGGCGGTCAGT
>JAAYXS010000328.1 GCA_012515775.1 Phycisphaerae bacterium | reverse complement strand
TCCACCCATTCACCCATTCACCCATTCACCTATTCACCTATGCGCCTTGGCCGTAGAACTTGGCGATGCCTTCCACGACCGCTCTCTGCTGCTGTTCCGTCAGTTCGGGATAGATGGGCAGCGCGAGCACCTCGCGGGCCGCGGCTTCGGCCACTGGGAAGTCGCCCGGCTTATGGCCGAGGTGCTTGAAGCACGTCTGCAAGTGCAGTGGCAGAGGATAGTACACGCCGCAGCCGATCTTGCGCTGCTTCAGGAATTCCGCCAATTCGTCGCGACGCTGGGCGCGGATCACGTATTGGTGATAAACGTGCCGGCCGCGGAGAACTGTTGGTGGGCGCACGTGTTCTGGTACCAGGCCGGCGGCTTCCAATAGTTGGGTATAGCGCGCCGCGCGGGCGATGCGCTGCTCCGTCCACGTTTCGAGGTGCTTGAGCTTGATCGTCAACAAGGCGGCCTGGATTGCATCAATGCGGAAGTTGCCGCCGATGCGGTCGTGGTAGTATGTATGGCCGCTGCCGTGAACGCGCAGTTTGCGCAGGATTTCGTCCAGTCTGGAGTCATCGGTCAGGACCGCGCCGGCGTCGCCTAATGCACCAAGATTCTTGGTCGGGTAGAAACTGAGTGCGCCCATGCAGGCAAAGCTGCCGGCCATCTTGCGGCCGGACTGCGGAGCCGGCCCCGCGCTGGCCTCCGGGCTATTTATATCGCAGTGTGCACCAATGGCCTGCGCGGCATCTTCAATTACAGGGATGTTCCGACGGTTCGCAATTTCCAGGACTGCCTCGATGTCCGCGAGCTGGCCATAAAGATGTACTGGAATGATGGCCTTGGTGCGCGGCGTGAGGGCACGCTCGAGCGCTCGCACGTCGATATTGAACGTTTCAGGTTCAATATCGCAGAAGACCGGGCGGGCGCCGAGGCGCGCGACGACGCCGGCCGTCGCGAAGAACGTGAACGTCGGCACGACGACTTCGTCGCCCGGGCCGACTTCGAGCGCCATCAGCGCCGCAAGCAGCGCGTCTGTCCCCGACGACAGCCCAATCGCATAACGCGTGCCGCAATACTTCGCCAAAGCCGCTTCAAATGCGGCCACCTTTGGCCCGAGTACGTAATAGCCCGACGCCGCCACCTCGGCGAGCTCCGCCATGAGCTCTCCGGAAAGCGCGGCGAAGTTGCCGGCCAGGTTCAGCGGCGGAACGGGCGTGTTGGTTTCATTCTCTTCAATCATGCGCATCCTCCTGCGGTCGATCACCGTAACCGCGATTACTCAGGATTTGAAGCCGGCGCCGCATGCTTGCCGCTGCCGACGGCGGTTTTGGCAAAATCCGGCGGGCTTGGCGGCCCGGGCGCGTCTCGCGGAAATATCGCGGGCCGTTCCTGGAATTCAGCCATGTGCAGGCCGGTGCTCGACGGCGAGCGGCCCCCGTGCCGCCCCGCGACCTGAGCTGGCGATAAAATGCGGGCTGCCGGCCGTGGCAGTGACCGAGGATTACGGATGTTCAGCCGCTGGCTAAATGTGAGAGTTCGAGCCGCCGAGCGGGCGATGGAGGAAGGCCGGCTGGACGAGGCGTTCAGGCTGGCCGTTGAGCCGGAGGTGCGCGGCGACGCCCGGGCGGGGCGGTTACTGCAAGGGTTGGGGAGGCGGCTGCTGGCGCGGGCACGGCTGGCTCGTGAGGGGGGCTGGCATGAACGGGCGCTTGGCGATCTAGACCGGCTGCGAGTTATCGGCCATGTCTCAGCGGAGGCGGAGGAGTTGCGGGCGCAGGTTATCCGCGAGATGGATCGCAAGCATCAGGCTGCGGCGCAGCGGCGCGCGGTGGTTGAACAGGATGCGGCGCAGCGCCGGGCGGCCGTGGAGAAAGCGGCCGCCGATCTGAAGGCCGGGCGTCTGGAATCGGGGCGCTTGGCGGTGGAGCGTGTCACGGACGAGCGGCGGCGCGAAGAGCTGCGCGAACAGCTTGATGTTCGGCTACAGCGCAGCGGGCAGTTGCTGCGGCAGGCGGGCGAGGCGCTGGAGCGCGGGGAGACGCTGGTTGCGTTGCGATTCTGGCAGGAGGCGCGCGACCGTCATGGGCGGACAGCGGAGAGCGATGAGTTTGCCGTGCGCTTGAGCGGGGC
>JAAYXS010000327.1 GCA_012515775.1 Phycisphaerae bacterium | reverse complement strand
GATGGTCCTATAATTCTGCACGTACTCGAGGGAGCAGTGGCAATCCACACCAGTTCCTCAGACTATCAGCTATCCGCGGGCCAACTGCTGCGCTTGGCGCCCCGCGTCGAGCACGACATCTCCGCGATTCAAGAAAGCCGGCTACTGCTGACCTTTTGCCTCGAAGGACCGGACTCTCACCGCATATGAAGGTAGCAGAGCCTCAATATTGCTGTGCTCGATTACTGCACCTCGAATTGCCGCGTCAGCCGGTCTCGCTGCTTTGCGAGCCATTCCGCCTTCCGGCGCACCATCTTCAGTACGCCGAACCCGGTCAGATGGCCGAAAGACCCCGTTTCAGCGATGGGCAGCACTGCTTCAGCTATTAGAGATTCAATCATCAAATCCGTGATTGCTGAGCACTGGGCCGACGATCCGTTGGCGCGCAGGCCGTAGCCCGCCCAGAACCGCTGCATCCGTGCTTCATCAAACGCGCTCGGCCACTCATCCGGGCCGGCATGCGTCCGCAGGATCGAAAACTGAAGCAGGCCGTTGGCAACATCCAGAATCGGCGGCTGCAAACGGGCGGAGTCGAGGTCAAGCACGGCCGCCACGCGCCCCTCGCGGAAAAGCAGATTGCCGGGATGCCAATCGCCGTGAATTATGCGTCTGGCCCAGCCTTCCGCCCCGCAGCGTGCAACGCGTTCTGCCGCCGCGTCGTAGCGCTCGTACAGGTCCTGGACGAGCGTCAGCAACTCAGCCTCATGTCCTATGACCGAGTCATGTCCGGCGGTAGTCGCGGGAATGGCGTTCAGCGCCTGGCGCACCGTGGGGCAATCGTGGTACGCCCCGGCCGGCGAGGCCCACTCCGTCTGAAACGCCCGCACCTCGTCGTGAAATTGCCGCAGTAGTTCACCGGCCTGCTGAGTCTGATCGAGCGACCCGTTGTAGCGCTCGCCGACGATGTATTCGAACATCTCGTAAGTCGCGCCATTGAGCTGCAGCAGCGAATTCTGGTCGTCGCGCGTACCGATCAAAGCCGGCACCGGGAACCGCCGCTCCCGCAAGTACGTCAGCAGGACATGCGTGAACGCCACTCGGAACGGGTCATCCTGCCCGGCCGCTCGCTTCTTGAGCAGGAACTGCCGCCCGTCAGCCGCGCATAGCAACAGCTTCGGCGAGTGCCGCGAACCGCGCGGGAAATCGCGCGCGCTGGCGATAACCCCCACATCGTAGTGGCTGAGCACAACAGCCAATTCGCCGGGGCTGAATTGCGCGCGCCGGGCAGTCGTTATCCTGGCAGCCATTATCTAACCTACGGCGGCCTCGCGCCGGGCAGTCATTAGCTCACGTACGGCGGCGGGATTTAACCAGCGACCGGCGGGCTCGCACCGATAATGCGGAGCATCTTAAGCCGACCACCCGTCCAAGCAAGCCGAACCTTCTCGCCATCGTGCCAAGCGGTTCCGCCGTGACGCGCGGAGCTGGGCTGAAGCTCAAATTGAAGCTTGGGGGGTGAAGTTCGAGCGAAGACGGGCTGGAACCAGGTGAAGGTGGTGCGGAGCCGTGGTTAACCTTGGGTGCCATGCCCAAGCGCCGAGCGCGGGCACGCCCTTTCGCGGAAACGCAAGCGCGGAGTCGGGAACGATTCTTGCTTGCGACGAATGGTTCCAGCCAGCGAGGGACGGAATTGACAGTCCCCCGCCCAGGCGATAGCGTCGGCCGTTTCTTTTTTTGATTCGGCCGCAGGGGCTGAAGGCTGAAGGTTCAAGGAATTTTCGATGAGCATTAGCCAGATCGGCAGGACTATCGGCGAGTCGGTCACTCTCAAGCTGAATGAGAAGGCCGCGATTCTGCGCGCCAAGGGCGACCCGGTGATTCACCTGGGCGGCGGCGAACCCAAGAGCAAGCCGCCCATGGACGCGTTGGTGGCGGCGGCCGGCTTGTTGAACTCGGGCGAAGTCCGCTACACGCCCGCGGACGGCATCCCGGCGTTGAAGCAGGCGATCATCCGCTACACGGAAGAGTTCTATAACCGGGTGGTGGAACCCGAAAACGTGATGGCCTCGGGCGGGGCGAAGCAGGCGATCATGTGCGCCTTGCAGGCGATCCTGAATCCGCAGGAGGAGGTCGTCTACCCGGTCCCGTACTGGGTGAGCTACCCGGAGATGGCCAAGCTGTGCGGCGCCCGAGGTGTACCGGTGATGCCCGAGGACGGCAGCTTCTACCCACGCATCCAGGACATCGAGCGGGCGTGCGGCTCATACACGAAGGCCGTCATCATCAACAGTCCGAATAACCCCTCGGGCGCGATGTACTCGGAGCAGTTCATCGCCGACATCGTCGAGTTCTGCGAGAAGCGCGACCTGTACCTGATCATGGACGACATCTATCACCGCCTGATCTTCGACGGTCGCAAGCCCATCAACTGCTGGAACTACGTCAAGGACAAGAGCGAGAACTCGAAGCTGATCATCATCAACGGCGTGTCCAAGCAGTACGCCATGACGGGCTTCCGCATCGGATGGGCGGTCGCCAACAAGAAGCTGATCGAGGTCATGCGGAACATTCAGAGCCACCAGACCTCAGGCCCGTCGGTGCTGCTGCAAGCGGCGGCCGCGGCGGCGCTGAACGGCATTCAATCGAGCATCGAGAGCCTGCGCACGACGCTGGAAAACAATCGCAACGTGCTGATCGACCGGCTGAAGTCTTTCGACGGGGTGAAGGTGAACAAGCCGGACGGGACGTTCTACAGCTTTGCGGACTTCAGCGCCTACAACAAG
>JAAYXS010000326.1 GCA_012515775.1 Phycisphaerae bacterium | reverse complement strand
TAACGAGCTTCACATCGGTCAGCATTACTGACACTATATCGTGCGCCAGGTTTGGCAACGGGGCGCAGTGCCCTCGGCGCGCCGCGGTTCGGCCGCTTGCCACCGGCCCTGCTGCCCGATGCAAAAACCTGGCACCGGCATAAGCGACGCGCGTTTTATGAGACCCGAGAACCCGCAAACGGGATACGATGAAACGCTGGCCAAGGCGTGTGGAATACTCGATGGGCGGTCGGCAGGCGTGCCCGAATCGCAGAGGATGATGAGCCATGCCGCAAGAAGTGGTGTGCATTAATGGTCAGGTCGTGCCGGCCGAGCAGGCCGGCATCAGCGTCTTCGACGCGGGCTTCATGCACGGCGTCGGACTGTTCGAAACGATGCGCGCCTATGGCGGCCGCGTGTTCCGGCTCGAGCGCCACCTGGACCGACTGACGAACTCAGCCAGGGAGCTCGGTTGGACGTTTATCCCGGATCACGAACAGATGACCAATTGTGTCAACGCGGTGCTGGCTGAGATCGGCGGCCCGGACGCCCGCGTGCGACTGACGGTAACGACCGGCTCGCTGCGGGCCGCGGAGGCCGGAGCAGCACGACTGACCATGGTCGCCACGGCCAGCCCCGGCGGAAAATACGCGGACACGTTCTACGAACAGGGGGTCGAGGCCGTCATTTCGCGCTACCGCCAAAGCCGCTTTGACCCACTCGTGGGCTATAAGACTACCAGTTACTTCGGGCGGCTGGCGGCCCTGCGCGAGGCGCACGGCAAAGGCGCCCTGGAAGCGATATGGCTGAACGACCAAGCCCTTGTCGCGGAGGGGGCCATCAGCAACGTTTTCGCGGTGCGCGAGGGCCGATTGGTCACGCCGCCACTGGCGACGCCCGTTTTGCCGGGCATCACGCGGGCCACGGTGATTGAGTTGGCCGCGGAGGCCGGCATAGCGGTCGACGAAAACGATCTGACGGTCGAGCAGTTGAAGTCGTCGGCCGAGGTCTTTCTCACCAACAGCATGATGGAGATCATGCCGGTGGTGCGGATCGACCCCGACGCGGTGCTCCAGGGGCGGCCGGGCGAGGTCACACGGCGCCTGGCGGCGGCTTATTCTGAACTGGTAGCTCGGGAGTGCGGAAAATGAGCAGAGCGCATACACCACGCGAAGTGCGGAAGACGGGCGCCGCCGAACCCGGCGCAGTCACGGTCGCCACGCTGGCATCGGCGCTGAACGAAATCGCGCCCCTGCACCTGGCTGCCGATTGGGATAACGTCGGCTTACTGGCTGGCCGCCCGGAGTGGCCGGTTACGCGCGTCCTGCTGGCGATCGATCTGACGGATGCGGTGGCGCGGGAGGCGCTCGAGGCCGGCGCCAGCGCGCTGATTCTTTACCATCCGCCGATCTTCAAGGGGATTCGCAATATCACGCCGCAGGCCGAGTGCCCGACTGCGTTTTTGCCGGACCTTTTGGCGGCGCGCATTTCGCTGCTGGCGGTTCACACGGCGCTGGACGCGGCGGTCGACGGCACGAACGACGTTCTGTTGGATTTCTTCGAACCCGTCTCGCGCCGCCCACTCGAGTTGCACATTGAGGAACGGCGCATGTACAAGCTGGTCGTGTTCGTCTTGCCCAACGAGGTGGATACCCTGCGCCGGGCCATCTCCGCGGCCGGGGCGGGCGTGATCGGGCACTACACCGAGTGCAGCTACGCCCTTTCAGGGCAAGGCACGTTTCGCGGCGACGAAACCACGCGCCCCACCATCGGTGAGAAGCTGAAGCTGGAGACGGTGGACGAAACGCGGCTGGAAATGGTCGTGCCGCGGGCCCGGCTGGGCGAGGTGGTGCGCGCCCTGTACGCCACGCATTCATACGAGGAGCCGGCGTTCGACCTTTACCCGCTGCACGAGACGCCCGGACGAGCCGGCATCGGCATGGGGCGAGTCGGCATTCTGCCGCGGCCCGAGCGCGGCGACGCGCTGCTGGGCAAGCTGCGACGGCACGTGGACCTCTCCGCGGCGCTGGTCGTCGGCCGGCTCAAACGTTCGTTTCGCAGCGTAACGGCCGCAGCCGGCGCATTTGGCGTGCGGGCGTTCACGGATACCGACTCACTGGTCCTGACGGGCGAGTTCAAGCACCACGACGCTTTGGAGCTGCAGAAGCGCGGCGTGACGGCCGTACACCTGGGGCATTATGCCAGCGAGCGGCCGGCGCTGGAGTCGTTGCGCGCCAGGCTGAGCGAGCGCGTGGCGGGAGTGACGTTCGAAACGGCCCGGGCAGACAAATCGCCGCTATCGCCGGTCCGTT
>JAAYXS010000046.1 GCA_012515775.1 Phycisphaerae bacterium | reverse complement strand
TCGGCGCCGCCCTGGGTTCAACTGCTGCTCCACGGCATGTTCGGGTCGATCGGCGTGATCGGCGCGGGCTTGCTGATCGCGACGTACATGACGGAGCGGCGCGATCGGAAGCTGCTGACCTACGGAATAGCGGCCGAGGGCACCGTGGTGCGAGTGCGGTGCATTGGCACCATCAACTTCGGCACGAAGCACCCGTATGACGTGTACTATCAGTTTCGCGACCCGTGGGGCCGCGAGATAACCGGTCGCGATCGGACGTATTCGTATGCCTGGACGGAAGGGCTTCAGCCGGGCGAGCGGGTGGGCGTTGTCTTCAATCCGCGCGATCCGCATGAAAACGCGTTGTGGCTTCACGGAAAAGAACTGGAACGGCTGGGCGGGATCGACCCCGCTCTCCTGCGCCCCGGCATTCACAGCGGGCGGACGGGATGAGAGCCGCTTGAGGAGCTGCTGCTATGTCTAAAGTAAACATTCCGAGTGTGTCGCTGGAAGCGTTTGGAGCGTCGCCCCGCGCCGATTACCGCTTCGCGCCGTTCAATGCGTTCCTGCTGATCGTGATAATGCTGGCAGGGCTGATGGTACACGTCCTGTCTTACGGCTTCAGCGTGGCGCCCCTGATTTATGCCGTGGTGGCCGCGCTGGTACTGATAGGGGTGCTCCGCGCGGCGCAGGTCTGGGAGGCCGTGGTGGTCACCGGCGCGCTGGTGGCGCTGGGCGGTTATCTCATATTCCGCGTGATGGCCTCGTCGGCCGCGTTATCACTGGGTGGGACGCCCGGCAAGCCATGGATTTTGGTGTTGGCGACCGTGGTCGCGGCCTTGATTGCGCCGAGCGTGCAGATCGCCTATCAATGGGAGCGTGGCGTTCTGTTGCGCTTCGGCAAGTTCGTAGGCATTCGCGGCTCGGGCGTCTTCGGCGTGCTGCCGATCATCGACAAGGTCGCCCAATACGTTGACCAGCGTATCCGCGTGACCGATTTTCGCGCCGAGCAGACGCTGACCAAGGATACCGTGCCCGTAAACGTGGACGCCATCGCGTTCTGGATGGTCTGGGATGCCGAGAAATCGGTGCTCGAGGTGGAGGATTTTGAGCAAGCCGTCGTGCTTTCGGCCCAGACCGCCCTGCGCGATGCGATCGGACGAAGCGAGCTGGCGGACCTGCTGTCGCACCGTGAGCGCGTCGGCCACGAGATACAGCAGGTCTTGGACGCCAAAACGAATCCGTGGGGCATCACGGTCCAGTCGGTCGAAATCCGCGACATCATCATCCCCAAGGGCCTGGAGGACGCCATGAGCAAGCAGGCCCAGGCCGAGCGCGAGCGGCAATCACGTATCATTCTGGGCACGGCCGAAACGGAGATCGCCGAAAAGTTCTCCCGCGCCTCCGAGGCCTATCGCAATAACCCGGTGGCGCTGCACCTGCGGGCCATGAACATGGTGTTCGAGGGCCTGAAGCAGAAGGGTTCGATGATCATCGTTCCCTCGACGGCGGTGGAGACGATGGGACTGGGAGCGTTGGGCGGCTTGACGGCCTTCAACCAGGCAGCGCGCAGCGGGGCGGAGGCTGGCCGTGGAGAGCAGAAGCCGGAAGAAACTTCCGGGGCGCCCGAGTCGGCCGAATAGCCGGCCCCGTATAATCCGGCAATGAGCGAATTTCGGATCGTCAGTCCGTTCGCGCCCGCCGGCGATCAGCCCCAGGCCATCGAGAAGCTTGTGGCCGGTTTTCAGGCCGGGCGCAAGTATCAGACGCTGCTCGGGGTGACCGGGTCGGGCAAGACCTTCACGATGGCGCATGTCATTGCGCGCCTGGGACTGCCGACGCTGGTCATCTCGCATAATAAGACGCTGGCGGCCCAGCTTTACGAGGAATTCCGCGAGCTGCTGCCCCACAACGCGGTCGAGTACTTCGTCAGCTACTACGACTATTACCAGCCCGAGGCCTACATTCCGCAGCGCGATATCTACATCGAGAAGGACGCCTCGCGGAATGATGATCTTGACCGGCTACGGCTGGCGGCTACCAGTGCTGTTGTGTCGCGTCGCGACGTCGTGGTGGTGGCCAGCGTTTCGTGCATCTTCGGCCTCGGCTCGCCGGACGAATACAAGGCCAGCGTCATCGACGTGCGCGTCGGGCAGGAGCTGGACCGGGACGAACTGCTGAAAAAGCTGGTGCGCCTGCAATATGAACGCAATCACACGGAGCTGCAGCGCGGCAGCTTCCGCGTGCGCGGGGACGTGGTCGAGCTGGCGCCGGCCGGCGAGGAGTACGCGGTCCGCATTGAGCTGTTCGGGGACCAGGTTGACCGCATCACGCTGATTCACCCGCTGACCGGGGCGGCCCTGCAGGAGCGTAGCCAGGTGTACATCTACCCGGCAGTGCACTACGTCCTGCCGGAGGACAACCTGGAGCGGGCCCTGCAAACCATCCAGGAAGAGTTGGACTGGCGCGTGATGCAACTGCGGCATGAGGGGAAACTGCTCGAGGCGCAGCGGCTGCTGGCGCGTACGAAGTATGACATGGAAATGCTGGCCGAGGTCGGATACTGCAGCGGCATTGAAAATTACTCGCGGCATTTGAACCAAACGGCGGAAGGCGCGAAGCCGTACACGCTGGTTGATTACTTTCCGAAGGACTTCCTGCTGGTCCTGGATGAATCGCACGTGACTGTGCCGCAGATCGGGGCCATGTTCAATGGGGACCGCAACCGCAAGCAGGTGCTGGTCGAGCATGGCTTCCGCCTGCCATCCTGCCTGGATAACCGGCCGATGCGCTTCGAGGAGTTCGAGAGCATGTGGTCGAAGGTGCTGTTCACCAGCGCCACGCCCGGGCCGTATGAGCTGAAGAAATGCGAGGGCGAGGTGGTCGAACAGATCATCCGGCCGACGGGGCTGGTCGATCCGGAGATCGAGGTGGTGGCGGCCCGCGGGCAGGTGCCGGATTTGCTGCGGCGGATTCAGGAGCGGGCGGCGGCGGGGGAGCGCGTCCTGGTGACGACGCTTACCAAGCGACTGGCGGAGGACCTATCGAGCTACATTCAGCAGGCGGGCCTGCGCGGGCGGTATCTGCACAGCGAAATTGACACGTTGGAGCGGGTTGACATCTTGCGCGAGTTGCGCGAGGGCAAGTTTGACGTGCTGGTGGGCGTCAACCTGCTGCGCGAGGGCTTGGATCTGCCCGAGGTGTCATTGGTGGCGATCATGGACGCGGACAAGGAGGGGTTCCTGCGCAGCGAAACCTCGCTGATCCAGACCATCGGCCGCTGCGCCCGCAATGTGAATGCGCTGGTCGTCTTATATGGCGACAAAGTGACGCCGTCGATGCAAAAGGCGATCGACGAGACCAATCGCCGGCGCGAAATTCAGCGCAAGTACAACGTCGAGCACAACATTACGCCGGACACAATAAAGAAGGCGATTCGCGCCGGTTTGATGAGTGAGGTAGC
>JAAYXS010000045.1 GCA_012515775.1 Phycisphaerae bacterium | reverse complement strand
TATTTACATTGGGCAGCTTCGATCTGGGCCAGGACCCGGAGCCGGAAATGGGAGAAGCAACCGCTAGCGCGCCATGTGTGCCGGAGGGCTACTGGCGCGCGGACATCTGGCACCAGATGGGCCACGAGGCGCTGGAATTGGGCAAGCACGGCTTTTGGCGCGGCTTCAAGGTCAGTTTCTGGGACGTCGAAAACGCGCTTGTTCTAACGGCTGCGATGGGGGCCAGCATCACAATCCGAGAGACCGGCGTGGATGATGCTATCCGGCGCCGCACGAAGGGCGAAAATGAGTTGGGCAGCATGGACGAGACGATCCAGATTCTCGGAAATCCCGGGACGCATTTCGCGGGCGCGGGTGTGCTGTGGCTGGCCAGCGCTTTGACGAAAGACGTACGCGAGCACGAGGTCGCCAAGTCGTTGGTGGAGGCACTGGCGGTCAACGGCGTATCGACCATCCTGCTGAAGGTGGCGACGAACACGCGGGCGCCGGATGGGGAGGACTACGCCTGGCCAAGCGGTCACGCCTCGAGTTCTTTTTGCACCGCGGCGGTGCTGAACGAGTACTACGGCCCGTGGGTGGGCATACCGTCGTTTGCGCTGGCCGGCTTGGTGGGCTATCAACGCCTCGACTCACGCGTGCACGATTTCTCAGACGTAGTCTTCGGCAGCTTCATGGGTTACGTAATCGGCTCCTCCATTGCCAAAGACAACAAGATGGAACTGCCGGAGTTATTTGGAATGAAAGTAATACCGTTCGCGGATCCGCAAACCGGCGCCTCTGGGCTGGCATTATACAAACAATGGTAAGAATCGCCGGCGTGTATACTTACGACATCCCGAATTTCTGTATCTGGAATTCATCGGTAATTATCTTTGCAGTTTGCGTTTTCGCTAAGCCGCGAAGCCCCATAGCGTGCAGAAGCTGTGGACAACTGGTGTTCTTAAAAATTTTTCATCCCATTTTTTAAGGGGTTTTCGCACAACTCGAATCCATTCACTCAGCCGCGCCAGCCGCGTTTCAGGGGTCAAATACTGCATATTGACAGGCTGTCAATCAGTCGTTTGGCCGTTTTTACATTGACTAAACGGGCACTTTAAGCTATCCTTAAGGTTGCGACGTTGAGGTCGCGAACTCGGCACCTCAGCCGGTCCTGTCCAACTCCGGTAGAGTGTGCGTGTCACCCAAAGATCGCTGTTTATCGGGCAGTAATGTCCGGGGCAGCGAAAGGTGAACCAAATAGCCCGGGTGACACCTCCGCTCGAATGTACAGGATCGCGCCGGTGCGGAAACCCTATGAGGGTTGCCCGTCTAATCTACTGCGGCTTGCCGCAGCAGGTTTCCGGGCCAGACGGACGCCGATTGAGACTCTGAGGCGCCGCTAACGCGCTTGCGGGCGCGTGCAGAAAGCGCGTGAGAGGAGAACGGGCCGTAACCCGTTCCAGTCGTCCGCCGCAAACCCTGGAAGGGCAGAAACCCAAGGGAGCATCCAGCGCTCTGGGCACCCTAACTAGGTGCTGGAACGCCAGGGATTCTCGCGAGGGTCAAAGCCCAGGAACCGCGGCCTGCCGGGCCGGCCCGTCGCTTCGGCGACGGAAGCAACGGCAGGGAAAACGGTAAGTGGGTTCACCGAGCCGGAAACGACCCGGTACCTCGCGGGAGGAGTAAGCTCCGAAGGGTGAATCCCAAGAGCGCCGCCGGTACGAAAGAAGACCGGCCCGGGCTCGGAAGGAGTAAGCCGCGCAGAGGGTAACCAAACCCTGAACGCGGAAGTTGACGGGCGTGGCAAGCCCGTGCGAACCGGACTTCCGAACCTTGCAAGTGCTGTAGGGAGCAAAAGCCCATGAGAGGAGCCGGCTGGCTGCGGCCGCCGGCTAGGGTCCGCTGAGGTATTCTCAGGCGGAGAGCGAAACTCGAAGAGAGGATTTGTGCCGGTTACTTAACTGTGACCAGCCAGGTCCGGCGAAAGGAAAACCGCACAGCCGAGGAAATGGCCAACGGCATAGCGGGACCGCCCAACCAATAACGGCGGTACTTCGCCGGGCAAAAACTCTGAACGAGCAGCTAACTCCGTGAGGACGCGACCCGGTTTATCCGGGTTTGTCGATCAGCGGAACCGAATACTCTGAAGGGCCCACGAGTTCGCCCGACCTTGGCGCCGCTTTTTTTTGCGCGCGAACAGGCCGCCGGCGCGCGTTCCGCGCGTCTTTCTGTAGAGCCGAGTATACGGGCAGCGACGGGGGCACACGGCACGCGATCGGGGGCACACGGCGGCGATCAGGGGCACAAGGCGGTAAACCGGGCCGACACGGCCCGGCTCTGCTCAGCGTGTCGCCGTCATACGACAGCGTGAACCGCCGCTGTCACCCGCTCGATCTGTTCCGCCGTCAGTTCCGCGTACATCGGTAAACTCAGTTCCGTCGCGCCGATTTCCTCCGAAACGGGCATGCTGCCCGCTCGGTAGCCAAACGGCTCGAACGGCTTTTGCAGGTGAATCGGCGTGGGGTAGTGCAGGTTCGTGCCGATGCCGCATTCCTGAAGATTGGCCTTCAGCTCATCCCTTTTCTCGCAGCGCAGCGCGTAAATGTGGTAGATGTGCTCGCCGTCGGGGCAGGGCGGCGGACTGATTACGGCGGCGTTGGACAGCTTGCGGTCATACTCAGCCGCGACGCGGCGGCGGGCGGCGTTCCAGCGATCCAGATATTTCAGCTTCACCCCCAGCACCGCGCCTTGGAAGCCGTCCATGCGGTAGTTAAAGCCCAGCCGTTCGTGAACGTAGCGCGTCTTCTGTCCGTGATCACGCAACTGGCGCGCCCGGTCGGCCAGCTCCGCGTCGTGCGTGACCAGCGCGCCGCCTTCGCCGTATGCGCCGAGGTTCTTGCCGGGGTAAAAGCTGAAGCACGCGAGGCGTCCCAGCGCGCCTGCCCGGCGGCCCTTGTACGTCGCGCCGTGGGCCTGGGCCGCATCTTCGATGACCGGCACGCCGCGCTCGGCCGCGATGGCGAGGATCGGGTCCATATCGGCGCACTGGCCGTACAGGTGTACCGGGATGATCGCTTTGGTTTTTTTCGTAATGGCGCGCGCTAGCTGGTTCGGGTCGAGCGTGTAGCGCCGCGGATCGACGTCCACGAATACGGGCCGCGCCCCGACATACAGCACGGGCCAGGCCGTGGCGACGAAGCTCATGGCCGGCACGATGACCTCATCGCCCGGGCCGATGTCCAGGCACAGCAGCGCGACATGCAGGGCGCTGGTGCCGCTGTTCAGCGCCACGCAGTGCTCGACCCCGCAGTACTCGGCAAAGGCCTTCTCAAACCGCTGCACGGCCGGGCCAAGCACGAAGGCGGTGTTGGCCAGCACCTCGTCGAGGGCGGCGCGAATCTCGCCGGCGATAGTGGCGTACTGCGCTTTCAGATCGAGAAAGGGCACGGACACTGTCATTGTTCGGCTCCAGAAGAAAGATACGGCAGTCTAGCTGGTTTGCGGCAACCCTCCCACCCGTGCTGTACCTTTGTAGCGCGCTTGAACGCGCTCGTAGAAGGCCTCCATTTGCGCGGCGATGCTTTCCCAGCTCAGATGCTCGAGCACGAACCGTCGCCCGGCCGCGCCGATTCGTTGCCGCAGCTCCGCGTCGCGCAGCAACTTCACCAGCGCGCCGGCGATGCTGTGCGGGTCGTGCTGATTTACGAGGATTATGTTCTCGCCATTGCGCAGCCGGCCTTCGCCGAACAGGTTCTCCGGCAGGTCATTCACGACGGGCGTTTCGCAGAGCATAGCTTCCATCGGGGCGGTGCCCAGGCCGGGAAACGGCCCGGTGGCATAACTGACGAAGACATGCGCCTGCTGCATGAGCCGCACGACCTGGTCGTGGGCCGTCTCGCCCAGGAACTGCACGTGCTGACCCAAACCGAGCGTCTGCGCGACCTGGGGCGGCTCCTTCAGGTCAACGCGCCCGGCCAGCACCAGGCGGGCTTGCGGCACCGCTTGCAGGACCAGCGGCATGGCGCGGATGATCTGGACCGGATTGCGGAACGGGTGAATTTGCCCCACGAACAGGATCAACGGCTCAGCCGCGCGGGGGACGGTGCGATTCTGATATTCGGCCAGCGCTTCGCGCCGCACGCCGAAGAGAATGATCTCCGAGCGTTGCTGCGCGCGCCGGCCGAAACGGACGCCGACATAGTGATGCACCATCTGGTCGAGACTGACGATGCCGTCCCAGCGGCGCACGCCGCCCCAGCCGAGCGCCACGCGATCGCCCAGGGCCATCACCAGGTTGCGCAACGGCTTTTCGTGCTGAACCGGCGTTGTCAGCGAGCCCACCAGCGGAACGCGCGCGGCGCGGGCCGCGCTGGCGGTCAGAAGCACGGAATCGAAGATGTGATTAACGTGATGCAGCACGTGCGGGCGAAAACGCGCGATGATTTGCAGCAAGCGCTTGCGATTAGCCGGCGTGAAGGTGAACCCCATCAGCCGGGCATTGTAGAAGAGCGCCGTCCGCGGCAAACGCAGGCACGGCAGACGGTGTACGGGGAACGGTGCCGCGGGGGCGTACTCGGGACCCCAGTCGACCGTCACCACCTCCACCTCGTGCCCGCGTTCGACCAGCGCCTGGGCCAGGCTGCTAGTGTAGAACGACGACCCGGAGATCACCGGCGGGAACCAGTTGCTGAAGAACAAGACCCGCATCGCTGCTCTCGACTCCGGCAGAATCAACTCACCGCCACACTCAGGGCCGCGCAAACGCGGTCTTGGTCGGCTTCGGTCATGTGGTGATACAGGGGTAGCAGAATGGCCGTGTCCTGGGCTTGCTCGCTTTCGGCCAGTCGCCGGCAGCGCCCGGGTTCGCAGCCGCAGGGGCCGGGCCCGGCGCCGCAGCTCCATGCTTCCTCTCGGTATGCGGGCTCACGATGGGCGCACATGATTCCGCGCCGCGTGGCCACTCTCGCGTCCAGCATGCGCTGCATCACGCGGCGCTGGTCGCAACCGGCCGGCAGCCGCACGCAATAACTCTGCCAGTTGCTGCGGGCCCACTCCGGTTCGACGGGCAGCCGCAGGCCGGGCACGCCGGAAAGCCGCTCGACATACCCGGCGGCAAGCTCGCGGCGCCGGGCGATGATCGCGGGTAGGCGCTTGAGCTGCTCGCGTCCGACGGCGGCCTGAATGTCGGTCATGCGGTAGTTGTAGCCTAGCGTCGGGTAAGACTCGAAAATGACCTGGCTGGCGCCGTGCCGAACAGTGTCGGGCACGCTCATGGCGTGTTGGCGCCAAAGCCGGAACTGGGCATCAAGCTTCGCATCCGCGGTCGTCAGCATGCCGCCGTCGCCGGTGGTAATGACCTTGCGCGGGTGGAACGAAAAGCACGCGATCAGCCCATGCGGCTTGCCGATCCGCTCCCAGCGGCCTTCCCAGAGGATTTCGCTGCCGGAGGCGCACGCGGCATCTTCAATCAGCGGCAGGTTGTGGCGCTGGGCGATCGTCAGCAGCGTGGCCAGATCGCACGGCATGCCCATCTGATGCACACAGAGGATGGCGCGTGTGCGCGGCGTGATTGCTTGCTCGACCAGCGCCGGCGACATATTGAACGTGCCGGGGTCAATGTCCACAAATACCGGCGTCGCGCCCGTGTACCGAATGCTATTGGCGGTCGCGATGTACGAATGGCTGACGGTGATTACCTCATCGCCGGCACGCACGCCGGCCGCTCGCAAGGCCAAGTGCAGCGCGACCGTGCAGTTCGCGACGGCGCAGGCGTGCGGCGCACCGACCGCCGCGGCGAATTCCCGTTCAAAGGCGGCCACTTCCGGCCCCTGCGTCACCCAGCCGGAGAGAATCGGCCGGCGGACGGCGGCGGCTTCGGCCTCGTCCATCCAGGGCTTGGCAACCGGAATCAGCGGCAGATCACTGCTCATGTTCAGGGCTTTCCAAGTTTGCGGTACTCCGATGGCAGCTCAACGCGCGGCCGGTCGGCCGGCACGAACCGCGCCCGGTAAGACTTCAGGAACGAGATAGTGCTGATCTCGGCTGGCGTTCGGCGGCGCGTGTACTGCCGACGCGTCAGGTCGAAAACCGTGACCAAGTCCGGCGGGGCCTCTGCTTCGTTGCGACGCGTAAACACCAGCAGGGGAATGTCCGACGCCAGACACGCGGCCGAATCCACGTCCGGCTGCCATCGCAGGCGGAATGGCCCGAAGGGCGCGCGGACGACATAGCCGTTTGGCTCAGTCTCAAACGCGGCCGGAAAGACGTTCTGCACGTATTCTGCCAGGAACTCACCGATGCGCGCGAGCTTCTCGTCCGGCGTAACGTGGCGATACGGCACCAGCCGATCAGTCATATCCCGGGCCGGCGTGCCGCCGAAGCAATGATTCGGCGGAACGTCTTTGGTCACACACGAACCGGCCAACACGAGCGCCTTCTCACCCACTCTTACGCCCGGCGCGACGCTGGTGTAAGAGCCCATGATCCAGGCGTCGTCTTCGATCGTGACCGGGACTACCTTGAAAACCTGGCAGCCTTCGAGCAGATCGCCGAAGTAGCCGTGCGAATACAGATTCGTGTTCGTGCCGACGCAGACGTTATTGCCGATGGACAGACTGGCTTCAGAATTGAGTATGCAATGCTGTCCGATCCAGCAATTGTGGCCAATCAGCAGCGGGCCGCGGCCGTTCATCAGCGTATGGTTGTGAATTGCGACATAGTCACCCAGCACGGCAGCCGGACAGAACAGCTTGCAGTCGTGCGCGATCAGCGATTGTTCACCAATATCGATGAAGTCGGCCGGACCGCGCATTCCGCCGACTACACAGCGCGCTTCCAGCCGCGCGCCGTGCCGCAGCATCAGCCGGCGACATTCAATGCGCACGTCATCACCGATACGCACGTCGTCGCCGAGTTGCACGTGCTCGGCGGAAATCTGCACGTTGCGGCCGACGCGCACGCTGGGATTGATGCCGGCCAAGTCCATCACTTCCTCTGGGCCGAACGAGCCGCCTGCGCCGGGTCGTATTCGCGCATGTGCGCCGGTGTGATCTCACGGCGCCAGGCCACCAGCCGCCGCAGTCCCTCTTCCAGCCCGACTTGCGCCTGGAAGCCGAGCAGCCGGCGGGCCTTTTCGGTCGAGGCCAGGCGGCGCGGGACCGGGTTGACCTTGCGCTCAGGCAGGAATTCGGGTTGCACGTCGGTCTGGCCGGTCACCTTGAGCAGCGTTTCGAGCAAGCCGCGCAGGCTCGTCTCCTCCCCCGACGCGACGTTGAACACCTCGTCGCTGACGTCGCTTTTGGCCGCCAGCACGTTGGCCCGCGCCACGTCTTCACTGAAGATGAAGTCCATGGTTTGGTGGCCATCGCCGAAGATTTTGGGCGGAATGCCGTTGTCGAGGCAGTCCAGCCAGCGGATGAGCACTTCAGTGTACTTGCCGAAAACGTCCATGCGCGGGCCGTAGACGTTGAAATAGCGCAGTGCGACGTACGGCAGGCCGGTCATGTCGTTGATCGCGCGATACAGGGCTTCGTTGGCGATCTTGGCCGCCCCGTACCAGGCGCGATTGTTGTACAAGTGGTGACGCTCATCCGTTGGGAAGGTGTCGGCCAGGCCGTAGACCGAGGCGGAGCTGGCCGCGACCAACCGCTGCACGCCGGCCTGCACGCACGCCTCCACGACGTTGAATGTGCCGGTGACCAGCACGTCGAGGCACTCGCGCCACTGCTCGGCGCAGGCGGTGATGCGAATGGCGGCCTGATGGAATACCACGTCAACGCCCTCGAAGTGCGGGCGTATGTCGGCGAAGTTGCGAATATCCTGCCGGATAAGCTGCACATCGCCATGGGCCTGGGCCCACTGGATATTCAAAAGCGTGCCGCGCGTCAGGTTGTCGATAATGCGCACGGCGCGGACGCCTTCGTCGCGCACTAATTGGTCGATGATGGTTGAGCCGATCAGGCCGCAGCCACCGGTCACAAGTACGGTCTTTCCTCTCAGGTCCATTCGCGCCTGCCTGTTATTCCAAATCCGGGGCCCGCGGCCGTTGCAGCCGCGCGGGTACGCCGGCTACTACCGCTCCGGGCGGTACGTCATGCGTGACTACTGCGCCGGCGCCGACGATCGCCTGGGCTCCGATTTTGACTCCGCACATGATAACCGCGCCGGACCCGAGCGAGGCGCCGCGACCGACGTGCGTCGGCACGACTTTCCAATCCGCCTCGGATTGCGGCCGCCCGCCGGGCGTCGTGGCGCGCGGGTAACGGTCATTGATGAACAGCACGCCGTGACCGACGAAAACCTCGTCTTCTATGTGTACGCCTTCGCAGATGAAGGTATGGCTGGATATTTTGCAGCGCCGGCCGATCGTGGCGTTTTTCTGGATTTCCACGAACGCCCCGATGCGGCTCTCGTCGCCGATGGTGCAGCCGTAAAGATTGACGAAGCAGTGGATTTTGACGTCGCGTCCGAGGACGACGTCCTTGGCGATCCGGCAGAACTCCACAATTCCTCCTCTGGTGTTCGCTGTAGCCGGCGAGCCTTACATCAACAGCACCGGGCTGCCCTCGCGTTGCAGGCTGCGCTCGGCGGCGGTCAGTAGCTTGACGACGCGCAAGCCGGCTTGGCCGTCGGTCAGCGGCGCGCGGTGCTCGCGAATTGCATCCACGAATTCGCGGCACATGAGACTCAGCGGCTCGACGCCGGGGATTTGAGGCGCGTACATGTCTCCGATGCGGTACTGCACGAGCGTCTTGTGAACGCCTTCGCGCTCGATGAAGTCCACCCCTTTGTCGTAAACCTTGACCTGCTCTTCGGGCAAGGCCATGTCGTAGACGACCATCTTTTGCGTACCGCCCACAATGATGCGGCGGACCTTGGTGGGCGACATCCAGTTCAGATGAAAGTGCGCGAGCGTCTGATCCGCGAACTTGGCGACGATGAACGCCACGCTGGCTTGCTCGTGCCCGAAAGCCGAGCCCAAAGCGGTCATGCTGGTCGGCTGTTTGCCGACGAGATAGTCCATGATCGCAAAATCGTGCGGGCCAAGGTCCCAGACAACGCTGACGTCGTGCTGGAACAAGCCTAGGTTGATGCGCGTCGAATCGTAGTACAGCACGTCGCCCAGTTGGCCGGAGCCGATCAGCTCGCGAATGGTGCGGATGGCCGGGTTGTAGAGAAAGGTGTGATCGACCATCAGCCGCAGGTCGCGCTCCGCCGCCAGGCGCACCAGTTCCTCGGCTTCCGCGACGGTGGCCGTCATGGGTTTTTCGAGCAGCACGTGCTTGCCGCATTCCAGGGCCCGCTTGGCGAGGGCGAAGTGCGTCGAGACGGGCGTGGCGATGACTACGGCGTCGATTGAGTCGTTGCCCAGTAACAGGTCTGCGTCTGTGACAGTCTCCAGGGCGGGGTACATGGCCTTGGCTTTCGCCAGCCGCGCCGGCTGTGGGTCGGCGAGCATAACCGGCATAGCCCCCGGTGACCCGGCGAAGTTTCGCAGCAGATTCGGACCCCAGTAGCCGAAACCCATCAAACCCAGGCGGATCGTCTGCTGCTTGTCGGTACTCTGGCTCATGCTTCCTCCGCCGCCAACAGGGTTGTTGTGCTTGGGTGCTGTTGCGGTTGCGATTGTTCGGGGGCAGTCAGTTCAAGCGCGGCCGCGCCAAACGTGAGGCCGTCCACGGGCGCTGAGGCCCTGGCTACCACGTCCGATTCCGGCTTGCGCCACAAAGACAACCGCC